>JAFLBZ010000047.1 GCA_017303715.1 Rhodothermia bacterium
CCGATAGGATGAATTATCCATCGTATTTAAAACGAGGTCTGTGTATCGGTAATGGGGCAATGGAAGCCGCAAACCGAACGTTGGTTCAGACCCGTTGCAAACGCAGTGGCCAACGATGGAGCGAACAGGGGGTCAATCATATTTTGAACCTCAGATGTGCTTGGCAATCTAACAATTGGACGTGTGTTACTAAACTCTTGGTAGAGCATTAGAGGAACTTTTGAAATGCACCCTCTCAAGATATCGCCCAGACGTTGTAAAAGGTAGCCAAATACGCTTGGGAGTGTGCAAAATTTGACTATCTATAGTTTATTCACCCATAACTCAGGTTTTACACCACATAATCCACACACACCCTGCCCGTAACCAACCGTTTAATGATAGGGATACCCGCTTGGTGCGCGGGATGGTTCTGGTACGCCTCCAAGCCTGCCATGTCCTCAAATTCCGAAAAAAGCGCAACATCCCAGTTGTTATCTGGCGTTCCGGGTGCATTAATCCCTACTTCAAGGTGGCGGATCGTGGGAATTTCCCCGACCAATCCCTCAAGTAAGTCCTTAATTTGTTGAGCGTTGGCGTGTTTTTCTGGGCCATCGGGCAAAGACCAAAGTACGATATGTCTAATCATGTTCGGTTAAGAGTTGGGTTGAAGGTTTTTCTGAAAGCGCCAAAAAATCCGTGAGATTTCGGCGCCAGTATGAGCGGCATAAAAGGCATATGGCCCAACCCAAGGTATCACACTATAGGTATATCCTTGTTCCTTTTGGTCGCGCAAACAACGCCGAAGTAACACTGCACCAATGCCTAATTTACGTTCATTGGGATCGGTTCCCATTGGCCCAAACCACGGGAGGCCGCTATGCGTTCCGTCAAATGCGGCAAAGCCGAGAATTTGCCCGTCTCTTAGGCCAAGATGTACAGCAATAGGCGTTCTTTGAAACGAGGCCGCCACTTCAAATTGCCAAGCCTTGAAGAATCGTTCCAAAAAAACCATCATAGGCCCAAAGTCCGATGCGGTGGCACGGCGTATTTCCAATCCTTTTTGGCGCAATTGGTGTTCAGCTGTTGCGGTTTCCCAGTCCTCTGCCACCAAATTACAGTGCATATGATACCCCTCACCAAAGCGTTCGTATCCGTTTTTCTGAAAAAAAGCGACCGTAGCGGTAGATCGCGGGTCTATGCCGGGGATAAAATAAGCGGGTGGCGCCTCGCCTGCCCGTATGGAAAAAGCCTTCTGTTTGGCTAATTTTTCTTCCATCAGTTGTAAAAGCCACGTACCCATTTTTTGGCGACGGTAACTTTTGGCGACCAACATCATTTTGATGTAACCAATCCCACTTTCGCGAACAACACCCATGATGAATGCAATAGGTTTATCTCCATCGAAGGCCACGAGCGTCGTTTCGGGCTTAAAATCAGGATCGTTATAGACAAACTCCTGCCAAAGCTCCGGTGTAAGCGGGTCGAGGTCTGCGGAAGAGTTCCACATATCCAATACAGCAGAATCTATGTGATGGGTCAGCGTTATTGGTTTAATCGTTACATTAGGGTTGTATGGCATTCGGATGGTGATGATGAAAGGAAAGTACTTCAATGTACAAAAAAAGCCGCCCCCATCGGATGGGAGCGGCTTGAAAAATTTTTGCGGGAAGATCAGGTTCCGGCAGCATAATCGGTTGCATAAGCGATTTGCTCTTCCGTCAAATGGTCAATCTCAATGCCCATCGTTTCCAACTTGATCCGAGCAATTTCTTGATCCAATTCTTCGGGAAGGTCAATAACACGCGGACTGAGATCGCCACCATTTTCATGTGCCTGAATCAGGTTCAGGTGTGCCATAAATTGGTTAGCAAAACTCATGTCCATCACCTCCGAGGGGTGTCCTTCGGCAGCCGCCAAGTTCACGAGGCGTCCATCGGCCAAAACATAGATTTTTTTACCATTTTCCAAGGTATATTCAACGTTGTTGTCGCGGATGGTACGGACGTCAATGGCCAATTCACGGAGTTCTACGAGATTCAACTCTACGTCATAGTGTCCTGTATTCGAGACGATAGCCCCTTCTTTCATGGAAAGGAAGTGTTCGCCACGGATGATGTCGCGCATGCCCGTCGCGGTTACAAAGATATCGCCCACTTTTGCGGCCTCTTCCATCGTCATCACGCGATGCCCCTCAAGAATAGCTTTCAGAGAAGCGGTTGGTTTAACTTCGGTGACAATGACATTTGCGCCCATGCCTTTTGCCCGCATCGCAACCCCACGTCCGCAGTGACCATAACCAGCGACCACAAAATTCTTTCCCGCAAGCATCACACTGGAAGCCCGCAGAATCCCATCTAACGTGGATTGTCCGGTTCCATACACGTTGTCGAAGTCCCACTTCGTTTCCGCATCGTTTACGGCATACACGGGATAGAGCATTTTACCATCCTCGGCCATTGCCCGTAGGCGATGAACACCGGTAGTGGTTTCTTCGGATCCACCAATAATATGGTCTGCGAGATGAGGATATTTATGATGGACGGTAAAAATAAGGTCTGCCCCGTCATCTAACGTGGTATGTGGAGGTTTATCAATGGAGCGTTCGATACACCAATAGAACTCTTCGGTATTCATTCCGTGCCACGCATAGATTTCGATACCGGCTTCTGCGAGTGCGGCGGCCACTTCGTCGTTGGTGGAGAGGGGATTACAACCACTCCATGCAACCTCGGCTCCACAAGCGGCAAGGGTTTCGATCAGAACAGCCGTTTCTTTGGTTACGTGCAAACATCCGGTAATTTTGTATCCGGCAAAGGGTTTGAGCTTGGCGTATTTCTCACGCAGGCTCATCAAAACGGGCATACGACTTTCAGCCCATTCAATGCGCAACCGACCTTGAGGGGCTAAGCTCAGATCTCGGACTTTGTAAGCGCCTTCTTTGTGATCCATGTAATTTTTTAGGTTGGATTTAAGTAGATATTATAAAGCTGATTTAGCGGATTTTCAAGCATATTTGGCAGCCGCTTCTTTGAGGGCGTCCACAAAATCTAATTGTTCCCATGAAAAGGAATCGCGACCAAAATGGCCATACGCTGCCGTTTCTTTAAATCCGGGTTTCTGGAGGTTCAATCGGGTGATAATGGCACTTGGGCGCAGATCAAAGACCTCATTAACCAACTCGGCCAAGGCCACGTCCGAGATTTTTCCCGTCCCATATGAGTTCACATTCACCGAGACGGGGTCAGCCACGCCAATGGCATAAGCCACTTGGACTAAAATCTGCTCTGCTAAACCCGCAGCCACCACATTTTTCGCCACATGCCGTGCGGCATAAGCGGCAGAACGATCCACCTTAGACGGGTCTTTTCCAGAGAAAGCGCCTCCACCATGCGCACCCCAACCACCATACGTATCCACAATAATTTTTCGTCCGGTTAATCCGGTATCTCCATGTGGCCCACCGATCACAAAACGTCCGGTTGGATTTACATGCAAAATCAATTCATCATCCAACATCTCCGCAGGAATAACCGCAGGAACCAGGTATTTCCGCACATCTTGTTCAATTTGTTCCTGACTGACTTCTTCGTCGTGCTGGGTGGACAAGACAATGGTGTGTACACGCAATGCTTTGGTGCGGTCGTCGGAATACTCAATGGTTACTTGGCTCTTTGCATCTGGCCGGAGGTAGGGCATCCAATCCGTTTCCTTCCGAATACGTGCCAATTCTTGTACCAACCGATGTGAAAACTGGATGGACATAGGCATAAAGGAGGGCGTCTCGGTACAGGCATAGCCAAACATCATGCCTTGGTCGCCGGCGCCTTGTTCTTGGTGTAAACCCGCCCCTTCATCCACTCCTTGCGCAATATCGGGGCTTTGGGCATGAATTGAGGAAATCACACCGCAAGACTCGGCGTCAAAGCGTAAAAGAGGATCTGTGTAACCAATTTCGCGGATCACCTGACGTGCAACTTCCTGAACATCTACATACGCATTGGTCGTCACTTCGCCGGAGAGTACCACTAAACCGGTTGTGACCAAGGTTTCTACCGCTACACGGCTTTTGGGGTCTTGTTCCAACAAGGCATCCAAAATGGCATCCGAAATTTGATCCGCCACTTTATCTGGATGACCTTCCGAAACCGACTCTGAGGTAAAAAGATACGCCATAAAAACTTGACAAATAATGGGTTGATTGCTGGCTGCGGAATAACCGCTAAACAATTAAGTTAGGAAAAAAAAACACTCCAATGACTGTATTCTCTATGAATTAGGCGCTACCCATAGACGTCCTTAAAGATTTTGATTCCAAACATGGCTTTCTTCTTGGGATTATTCGTTTAGCGGCCAGAAAATGGAGAATCGTATGTTTTGTGCCTGCAAAGGAAAGGTTGGAACCCGATAGGTTCCGGGAAAAAAGGAAAGTCCCGCCAGAAGGTTCTCCGCAGATAGTTGCAAGGTGGCAGAACGAACATCCGCCTCCGCAACCACATCTAAGCGCACGGTGGCCGGAACGGCTGGGTACTCGTCAGGTGGCTTACCCCAAACATCCATCCGGTTAGACCAAGCAAGCCCTTTGTGCTTTGTCCAAAATTGCATCTGTATAAAAGTGCGTGCAATAAGGTCTTTTTCAAAGCCTGTAAACCGAAGACCAAATTGGGCATTTCCGGAAAACATCGGCGTCATTGCAGCTAACGTCAGGGTTTGAATTTGTGTTTGCAGGCGACCGAATAAACCTTTTACGGCTTGGTTGCGCCACCCGATGATCATGCCCCCCCCAACGGAAGTTGTGTTTTCCGACGCACTGTAAACGAGAAGATCCGTCCCAATCGCATAGGATTGCCCATAGCTTCCGGCAAATCCAGCCAGTTCTCCCTGCCAGTTGCCCCAGTGCCGCATCATACCAACCTTTAACCAAGCAAAAGTAGAGGTCCCCGCAAAACTGGGAGTTGACACAAGCAAGCGATTAATCCCCGTTGAAGTAAAACGATTAGAAGCCTCGATGCCAGCACCAGATAGTACAAAAAAGTTCCTTTTGGTAAAGCGGAAAGACCCATTCGGCAAAAGACCACTGGAAGTCCAACGCAGGTTTGCGTGCCAAGTAAGCCTAAACCCTTGCCAACGGAGGGAATCACGCAGGCCAAACCGTGCTTCAGGCCACCAAAGCGCATTGGTGGTGATGGATGCCGTGGGTTTTAGGTGATGTGTAAAGAGGTCTAATGACCACATTTTGCCCTTAACCGTAGCTTGCTCTAACCGCAGGCCATACCGATGAAGCCGTACCTCCTGTGTATCCGATACGGTTTGGGTGTAGGAACGGAACAACTCGGACTGCCAAAAAAAGGTGGCGGTAAATGGCTTAAGTGCTTTTCGAGACCATTTCCGGCGATACACCAAGGCCAAATCGTTCCATTGAGTTTGACGATTCCACCCAGCATCCCGAACCAAGCCAATTCGGGTATCATAAACCGTATCAAAGTCTGTACCCGAAGGCAAGACGCCCGCATGAGCGCCTCCTCGGCGACGGGTATGCAGGTTGCGGAGTTCTGCACTAAAAACAGGCCGTTCGTACCGTAACCGGAACAAAAATGCAGATCCTACCGATTTTGAACCTGTGTAGGCATTATTGGCTTTATCAGAAGCAACTCCAAACAAAAACTGGGTACGGGCAGGTTTTTTGAACCATTTTGTGTAGCGATTTTGGACATGCAGCGCCGAAGCCGATTGCAAGCCGCCGCCACCCGTATCGTAGCGCATTTCGGTGGAGGTAGCCGTTGTAGCGAATGCACCAAACCCCGCCGAAAAGCCCGGTAAACCATTGTTCCCTTCAGGGGCAAACCGAAGGGGCGACAGCCAAGCACGCGGCACGAGGTCATATCGCGGGGTATCGCTCATTAAATCTCGGAAGGAATTTCCCGCAATTTGCAAACCCGTTTGTTGGGGCAGAAAACCAAAACCTGACCAACCATGTGCCCAGCCCTCAGCGCCTAAATCATAGAGATAACCACCCGAAAACGATGCTATGCGTTGAATGTTTTGGTGTGGCGGCAAGGTCGTCGGTAAATCCTTTCCAAAAACTTCGCCCTCGTCGTCGTCCCGAAATCCAATCCGCAAGCTATCGGATGCAATCGGACGCTTTTTAACAAGGAGCGAGTCTGGCGGCGTTTGAGCAATTAACGTTGGACGCCACAGTGCGAACAAGGCCATCAAAAGCGCACCGAATTTGGCCGTTAAGAGGCGATGATTGCCCGCATCCCGCCGGCGTTTTGTCGTATCCCGCCTCATTTTCATGAAGGTTTATTCCGCAAAAAGACCGTAAAGCCTGCCTTCGATCTGAGAAATGATCTCTGCTCGGCTTTCTTCGTGGTTCACAAAATCCAAATCGTCCACATTGATAATCAACTTAGGGCCAACATGATAACGATCCACCCAATCCTCATACAGTTCATTCAGCCGTTTTAGGTAATCTATGCTGATATTGCTCTCAAATTCTCTCCCACGCGACTGAATATGCTCGACCAATGTTGGAACAGAAGCCCGAAGGTAAACCAACAAATCCGGTGGCGTTAGATAGGATGTCATTATTTTAAATAGTTCCGTGTAGTTTTCATAGTCACGTTGAGACATGAGCGCCATATCGTGGAGGTTCCGCGCAAAAATTTCGGCATCCTCGTAGATAGAGCGATCTTGCACCACCGAGTGCGGCAAATTCTCAATTTCTTGTTGTTGATTAAACCGGCTTGAGAGGAAGAAAACCTGTAGGTTGAAAGACCAACGCCTCATATCGGCATAAAAATCTGCCAAATATGGATTGTCTTCGACCCGCTCGAAATAGGCTTCCCATTTAAAATGGTTGCTCAATAGACGGGTGAGCGAGCTTTTGCCTGCGCCAATATTTCCGGCGATGGCCACGTATTTTTTTCCGGTTGAGGTTTTTGCAATTTTTGGCATGGACGTATAAACATGTAAAAACCTTCCGACGGCACGTTGATCAGAAGGAGGGCTAAAGCATAATTGGCGTAAGATAATGGATTTATGCTCGGATTTTTATGGGTATTTTTAGGGAAGTCGCGGATTTTAACGCGGTCATCAGGTACGGAGGGTTTTGCGGCTTACCACAAATCCCAACATGAGCAGCGCCAGCACAATGCCAATGAGGATAAACTTAACCAAGGCACTCCACCAAGCAGCCAGCACCCATCCCTCCAAATTGCCTTGTAAAACCTGTAAAAGAGCTATATTCTCGGTTATATCCAAGACAACCGCAGCCACCACGATGCTTTTAACCGCCCAAATCCGCGAAGGTTTTATGCGCCGATGACGCCGTGCGATCTGGCGTACCAGCAAGACCAATGCACCGCCATAAGCCAACATAAACAAAAAGTCCCACCACAAACTAGTGTAAGCAGCTCGCTGCCCCGCACTTCCCCAGTCTCGCAAGAGGTTAAACGCTTGTTCTGGGGTTCCCGCAAATTCAAACGCCACAATGCCATGCCCTTTCGCCAAAAGCGGAGCATCCAAAAGGCGCATCACCACGAACATCACCACGGCAAACACGCAAAAACCGATAGTGGCAAGGGTTTGTTTGGATTGGGGTGGCTTCATGGTTGTGGGGAGTTGGAATTGGTTTTTGGTTTTTCCGCTTGAACTTTCTCCGCAATGCGTCGGGCTTCCTCTAAACGTCCTGCTTTGTGCAGCGCCTCAATCAAGTGTTCGCGCAGCACCACATTATTAGGTATTGCCTCATGACGCGCCAACCATTTGTCCGCCAATGCGTTGAGTTGCCCTTGTGCACGGTAGAGGTCTATCAAAGCACGATGGGCTGGCGCAAAATCCGGTTTTACGGTCAAAATCCGTTCATACGCCAAAATGGCCATTGGTAGATTGCCTTCCGATCGGTATAATTCACCAAGCGCCTCTTGGTTTTCGGTGAGTTGTGGCGCAAAGTTGGCCGCCTCATTAAAATAAATCCGTGCGCGTTCTATTTCGCCCATCCTTCTGTAATGGGTTCCAACATAATAGAACAATTTTCCCGACCCTTGATAGGTATGGAGCAAGTCCGTAATAACGCCTTCTACGGAGGCTTGTGGGCAAGTTGTGGTAAAGAATTGAAAGGCTCGACCACCCAAGGCGTCATATTCTTCTAAAGCCTCTTTGGTACTTTGCCGGTTTTCGGCTTCTTCCACGCTGCGGTTTTGCACCTGCGACACCTGTTGCTCCTGCAAGGCTTTCACCCCTCGGAGTGCTTTCCGCAAGCCTGTTTCGGCCCATTCGCACTGTTTTGGATCGTCCTTAGTGGCCAATTCTGCCAGCCCGATGTAGGGCAAAGGATGCTGCGTCAGTTTGTCGAGGGCACTTAAATACCCTCTTTTGGCCTCTTCTTTATGGCCCAAATTGGCTTGCATTTCGCCCCAGCGTACCCAAGCCGCTGTTGCCTGAGTCGTATCTGTGGCAAGTGTGGCATAAGTTGTCGCCGCCTCTTGCCAACGCTTCATCCGGCGTTGCAATGCTCCAAGTGCATTTAGCACCTCCGGATCTTTTGGCGTGCTACTACGGAGGGCTTCTAATTTTTCTAATGCCACCGCAAGACTATCTTGTAGCTCATAGGTTCGGGCAATGGCCAATTTAGCCTTCCCCGCAGCGCCCGTCAAGACGGCCAAGGAGTCGTAATATGCACGAGATTTCTCCCACTCTTGGGTAATTTCATGCGTTTGTGCCAATTTCTTAACGATGCCCGGATCCTGTGGAAAGATTTTCCTTTGCCGCCGAAGCAGTTCTAAAACCGCTGTATAATTAAAACCTTGCTCATTGATCTGAACCAAAGCATCATACAGCCGCTTTTCTTTGGGGTTTTCCCGAAGGAGCTTATCAAAAACTGCTTGGGCATCACTGTTTTTCTGGTTTGCCAACAAGATTTGTCCGTACATCAATCCCACATCCAAATTGCGTGGGCTACGGTCATAGATCACCTTCCACGTCTCCTCCATTTCTTTGTATCGGCGGAGTTCCAAGAGGCATTTTCCCTTCATTTGCAAAAGTTGGCTATTGTTCGGCCATTTCCCCAAGGCTTCCTCCGAGGCTTGCAGCGCCTCCTCCCATGCCCCTTCCTCCAAATGCAAAACAATCAGGTTGTGCCGTGCGGAGAGCGAATCAGGCAAATATTGCACCGCCAACTTAAATTGGCGCATGGCCTCGTCTCTTTTTTGGGCTTGGTACGCCAAACCGCCAAACCGCTGGGCAATAGCGCCCAATTGTGCCCGAATTTGTGCGCGACCAAAGCCTTCCACTTTGGCACCTTTTCCCAATGCCTCGTCTATTTCCTCTAAAATCCGCTTGGCATCCATCAATTTTCCAGACTGTAGCCAAATATCAGCCTGAAGAGACTTAAGGCGGAGGTCTTTCGGGAATTTCAACAAACCCCGCGTAAGGGTGGCCTCGGCACGTATGGTGTTTTTGGACTGGAGGTAACAAAAGGCCAATGCTCGGTATGCCTCGTTATTTTGGGGATTTTGCCGGAGGGCTTCTTCAAATTTTATAGCGGCTTGTGCATATTGCCCCTTCTGGAACAAACGAATACCCTCGTTATAGGGCACATTCTGCGCAAAGACGAACCCAAACAGGCCCCAAAAAACAACAAGCACCCCCAACAAATGATGACGGTGCTTCCACCTAAAACCTTGAATGTGTTGCGTTTTCATGCGTTGATCCGATGAATGGGTTTCTACAAAAGCAGGCCGCCCCCTGTTGATAGAAAATACGATGGAATCCACCCCGATTCATCTCGCTATGTGCAATTCTTGTTCCCGAACACCTTTTGGTGCTTTTAAAGGAACGATCTTGTGACGTCTGTCTCGCAAGGATGACCATACATTCTAAGCAAAAGCACTTGAAAATATTAAATTTATAAATAAAATTTTTACTATAGTCTTACGACCAAATCTTATGCTTAATACAACGGTAATGATGTTGGTTAGAATCATGAATATCTATTCAGACCTTATCTATAAAATTTAGATTACATCAAAGAAATTATTTTTTTCCTCCTAAAACAACTTTTTTTCTTGACATGTAGCATTTCTTAAACTAAATTCCTTTTAAACACTTTTTTTCATCAAAACACGTCAAGTATGTATATTTTCTCCCCCCCCCCCCCCGAAATATTGGCTAAGAAAGAAGCCTTTTCTGTATTTTAGCCAATTGGCACTTTTTTGCATGATCTTGTTTATGCTACCCGCTTGTGATTCGGCGTCGGTGACACCAGAAACGCATCAAGGAAAAGAAAAGCCACACCTTGCTTTACGGCAGTATTCTCCAATTTCCTTTTATATTGCCCATCGCGAATTTGTGAACCTGAACCCGAATTTGAAAGAAGGATCGGAATTTGAAGAAAAGGTAACGGCTTATGTTGAAAAGCGCCTTTTTGAGATGGAGCCAGAGAAAAAAGGATATGTGGGGATGTTAAAAGCATTTGACGACCAACAAAAAGAAAGCATAGCGGCTTATAAGCTCCAGTCTGCACTCACTGGGCTTTCAAAAACCGAAAATGAAGATGTGCCAGAGCCAGACTTCCCCGGTTTTGTGACCACCATCCAACAAGAGTTGGCCTTCCTTAAACCCGCCGAGGCTGAAAGAAATGACCTATTGGCTGTGGATGCCTTGGTGAAGCAGATGACCAATCCCAGCAAGACCTTCTCGGCAGATGCCTATCAAGGACAAATACGGGAACTTAGGAAAACGTTGGTCACCACTTGGTTGAATGACGAAGAGACGTGGCAAGCTGTTACAACGCCATGGGAGCAAGGATTTACTCCTGCATATGCGATGAGTGACCAAGCATTAAAGAATATATTGATAGCTTTGGGAGTTGGGATAGCTTATGTCGGTACTGTTTATGCACGCGCAGCTTTAGCAAAAAAATATGCCTCCGATGAACAAATTCGGTTATTCCCTTATAGCATAAGTGGTGACAAAGGTGATGCCTTCCGACACGTTTATGCAAATGTTTTGCTAAGGAGATGGGTACGCCTTATTAATGCTAATATTGTTTCATGGGCTTATGAACAGCTAAATCCAAATGAACCACGCCATCGGGCCATGGACTTTCATAACAACAATGTGGGACATTATACGCGATATTATGAATTAAACGGCAATTGGTTATTAGACTTTTTTGACTGGCGGGAAATGAGCAAGCTAACCCATGCTTTTGTCCAAAACAGCAATAATGGGCACTATATCGCGGCGTGGAGGGATAAAGATAAAAATACGCCAGGTCCTACAATTATTCACCCCAGCACGCACAATGATGCAAAAGCCATAACCAGCTCAATTTCTGATGGAAAATACATTTTTATTAACCCATAGGAGGGCAAGATGAAACCCGTATCCATTTTTGTATTCTTTCTGTTTCTGTTTGTGGGTGGATGTGATCTCTTAATAGAAGAAACGTATTACAAACTTGCTTCCCCAGAAACCATGGACATCGTAAAAGAGAAGGTTGTATTGCGTGGTATTGGCGAAGGTAACCCCGGAGATGGTGTTGTGGGGCTTCTTTTTGAGCGATTGCGATATACCGAGAAGGACTTACTCCTCGATATTAATCGTGCTGTTCTCGCAGACAATTCGCTTATTCCTAATCTTATCCCTGAAAAGGATTATAAAATTGGGGTGACTTATGAGATAACTGCCAAATATGACGAAACTGTTTGGTTGCAAGACTGCAAGGCCATTGTACCTGACCATCTTTTTTGTACTACGCGAAACCGGCATTGGGAATATTTCCCGATGGCCACATTTCTATTAACGGAAATCAAGGAGGTGCCGTGAGGTTTTAGGTGCAAACAAATGCACTCATCTCTTGCATCCCAAACGTACACCAACAACATCGGTGCAGACAGTGACCTTATAAACGAGACAATCATGATCAAACAAGTCATTTTGCTGAGTATCTTCTTTTTAGGACTAAACGGTTGTGATGGATTCTGGGAAAACATCTACGTTGGGGATAAGGTCTATAAAAATGATGTAAGGGAAAACAATATTGTTGAAGAGATTTTGGTCTTAAGGAACACGGTAGATACCCCTTCTTTTATCTCTTCTTATCTCTTTGAGCGGGTGAGTTATGCAGAAGAACACGAACCATATAAAAAGAAAGACAGTGCAAACCGGATTTTGTAGCTTCATTCTTTTTAATCCGACCGCAATTTGATCCTAAATTGATGGTCAAAGACAAGAAGTACCGCGTTAGTGCTGTGTTTGACCGCGTCTTTCAAGTCAATAGCGATACCTTTTGCAAGATCGAAAACTATCGTCCCTGCTTGGAAAAGTACGACTTAATGTGGACCGGAAAGTTCCACATTGTCTCCATCGAGCCTGTACCGTAATGCTTGTGGGGTGTGGCCACAACCGCACCCCGTTTTGACTGGCGGGAAATGAGCAAGCTAACCCATGCTTTTGTCCAAAACAGCAATAATGGGCACTATATCGCGGCGTGGAATAACGACAATCGGAGTACCCATCCTATTTCACATAGTGATGCGCAAACTGGCACAGAAAACATAAGTCCTAACAAGTACATTTTTATTAACCCATAGGAGGTTGTATGATTTACCATTTTATGGTTCGGCTATTCGGTTTTCTTGGACTGTTGTTTTTGTTTCAGGGTTGCGACACTATAGCCGATAGCGTTTTTTTTCGCACAAAAGTCTATGGAGATATACCTTTAACCAATGATATTGTCTTAGAGACGGTGGTGTTACTTAAGGATAAACCTCAAGATTATGATCCATCAGTGTCCGGGCTATTGTTCGAGCGCATACGCTATAAGGAAGGAGATAAAAACGGGGATGTGAACCGCGTATTTTTGGGGGTTGGGAAAGATGTCACATCATTCTTCATGAGCGATCAACTCCAAAAAGGAAGATCATATCGTGTTAGTGGAAAGTATTTTGGAACTTCATGGTATGGATGTAATAGCCAACCGAGCCTAATCCCAAACTTCCCGCCTTGTATGGACACAACTGGTCTGATGGTGTTTAATATTGCAAGTTTCTATATCAAATCCATCGAACCGATACCGTAATGCTTGTGGGGTGTGGCCACAACCGCACCCCGTTTTGACTGGCGGGAAATGAGCAAGCTAACCCATGCTTTTGTCCAAAACAGCAATAATGGGCACTATATCGCGGCGTGGAGGGATAAAGATAAAAATACGCCAGGTCCTACAATTATTCACCCCAGCACGCACAATGATGCAAAAGCCATAACCAGCTCAATTTCTGATGGAAAATACATTTTTATTAACCCATAGGAGGGCAAGATGAAACCCGTATCCATTTTTGTATTCTTTCTGTTTCTGTTTGTGGGTGGATGTGATCTCTTAATAGAAGAAACGTATTACAAACTTGCTTCCCCAGAAACCATGGACATCGTAAAAGAGAAGGTTGTATTGCGTGGTATTGGCGAAGGTAACCCCGGAGATGGTGTTGTGGGGCTTCTTTTTGAGCGATTGCGATATACCGAGAAGGACTTACTCCTCGATATTAATCGTGCTGTTCTCGCAGACAATTCGCTTATTCCTAATCTTATCCCTGAAAAGGATTATAAAATTGGGGTGACTTATGAGATAACTGCCAAATATGATGAAACTGTTTGGTTTCAAGACTGCAAGGTCATTGTACCTGACCATCTTTTTTGTACAACGAGGTATCGGCGTTGGGAATATTTCCCGATGGCCTCGTTCAACTTAACGGAAATCAAGGAGGTGCCGTGAGGCTTTAGGTGCAAACAAATGCACCCATCTCTTGCATCCCAAACGTACACCAACAACATCGGTGCAGACAGTGACCTTATAAACGAGACAATCATGATCAAACAAGTCATTTTGCTGAGTATCTTCTTTGTGGGACTTTGTGGTTGCGATCTGTTCAAAGCGTTCCCTGATGATAGAGTGTTTCGTGGAAGTATATGGAAAAAGGACATTGTCAATGAGGAAGTCCTTCTTCGCGAAATCCCAAAGGTAGATTTGGATGGTTCACCTATCTTTCTTCTATCTCATCTATTTGAACGAAAAGGGTTTACTACTTTAAGTGAGAAAGATGAGGCCAATAGGATTCTTTATGCCAGCTTTGCAAGGATACCATGTGCTTATGATGACTTAGACCTCAAAGAAGGCAACAATTACAAAATAAGTGCTAAGTTCATTAAATTTACGAGTACTGGTATTGTTGAGTATTGTAAAAAAATGCAGACTTTCAGCCTTGTAAAGAAGGCTATCGAAATATTGAGATAGGTTACTTCCAGCTAACGTCTCTCGAATCTGTACCGTAACCGATCATTTTGGCACAGCGTAGTTTGTGTAGAGTAAGCCAATTTGCGTTGTTTATGGGCCTCACCAAGCGTTTATAGACATTACCCTATAAGCCTATCAGTTCAAGAACAAAAACCGAATGACTTCTCCGCCACGCATCATCGGGGCATATACATTGGGCATCATTTCCGGAAATAGGGCGTATTGCCGGTAATGGCCGTTACATTGCCAAAACCAACCTTCTTGGACGGCCACTTTCTCCATAATTGCCGAGACCTCGGCTTGTAATGCCCAGTAGCCCTGTACACGTAGGTGGTTTTTCACCGCCAAAGTGGTGGTGTTTCCATTTTCCTGCATTAGTTGTATTGCAGCTTTACGAATTGCTGAAACCGTAATTCTTTTGTTCATGGTGTTTGCTGTCTATGAAGGATAAAAGAAACTGCTTGCATGGTTGAGTCGGAAAATTGCGATTCCTTATCGGCAGTACAATTACCCCTATAAGTTTTTATATTATAAATATTTAATATAGATAACAATCAAGTCATCCATTTCTATGGAACACTTATTGAGTGCTTGCCCCTCGGTTATAAATCCGTGTGAGATCCACTGGCTAAGCTCAATAAGCAATCCCCGAAAAGTTGGGTTAGGGTTAATGGGCCACTTCGATCAAATATTTGATGGTACTTTGTGCCTCGTTATAGACAATAAACTCGTTGTTCACCAAATCGGCTCCACCCTTTGCAAAAACAGAGTCGTACTGCCGCCGCAACAGCCCCCGCGACTTTAGCTTCTCGGCGTCTAATTTGTAGCACCAAGGCTTGTGTTGGCGGATGGTAAGTGCGTTTCCGGTATGCACTTCGTATAGGGCCAAGTAACCGCGATCCGCTCTACCGCCTGTCCAAAAAGCACCTGATAAAGAGCTGTAATTTAGAGACTTCTGGAAATGATCGGCAAAGTACAACCCATAGCCAAACATCTTACCGGTAATAATGGCATTGGCAGGCCGAAGTACCAAGCCATTGCCCAAAATCGAGAGCCAATTTTCGTTACGGCTACCATGCCAGAGCAGCTCTGTTTTTTGGTTTGTGGCTGTATGTAAGTGGTTTTGGAAGCGCCGTCGGTGCTGGCGGTGGGTTACTTCAAACACCCGCACCATTTTTTTGGCGTGGTGTTGCATTTTCGCACGGATTTGGGCCATAACGGTTGCATCTTCAACCACCCGAATTTCCAAACCCAATTTTTCACATACATTCACTGGCTTGGCATCGGATGTATTATGGTTCATTTGTACTTGGCCTACCATAACGTCTAAAGTGGCTTGTTCCATCGCCAGCATATTGCGAATGACGGCCTCGTCGGAGTCGGGTTGTACCAAGTGGTTCCGAACATTGGTCATGCGTCGTGGGATTATAGCATAGAGGCGAATCAGTTGGCGGTTTAGGGCCTCCCTTGTTTGCCCCAATTCGTAGTCCGTTATCACTTCATTAATCAATCCTTGGGCTTCGGCAATTTGCGCAGCCGTCACTTCGTCTGACCCAACCAAATAATTGGCCAAAACGGAACTTCGGGCATAGCCCTGCAAACGGTTCATTAAGCCATCTATCCAAACATTTCCGGTCGTGCAAAGATTGATTTCTTCTCTTTTATCTGCAAATAAATAGCTCACATCGGTATATCCTTTTCGGATTTTTTCGCGGTATTTTTTTTCCCAATGGGCCAAATCGTAGGTGGCGGTCGCGGCACGGCTCCCCACACGGCCATACTCCACCGAGAACGTCCCATCTGAAAGGGCATTCATGTTATAAAATTTATTGTTATTGGCATCCGAGACCATGATGAGTCGTGCGCGGCGCTGTTGTGTGGGAGCGGTTTGCAAAGTAGCTGTGTTCATGAGTTCCAAGTATTTTTGCTGATGTACCCTGTATTGATTCCATAATACAAAAAGAGGCATGACAACATTGTGTCACACCTCTTTTCCTGTTTCACCTTAATTCAGCTTTTTGTACTATCGCACCGAAGCGGTTTTGCGCATGATCGCCACAACCTCATTTGGACTTGCCCCGATGCCTTCTTGTTGGAAGATCATCTCGCCTTGCGGATTAAAGACCGAAAGAAGGTTGGAATGGGCAAAATCAATGGGGCTAATCTTCTGGAACCGGAATCCAAGCACGGCGGAAAGTTCTTCCAAGTCTTCTTGCGACCCTCGTAACAAGGTCCAATGAGCCAAATCCAAGTGATTATCTTGGGCAAATTGCTTTAGTTTCTTAGGCGTATCCCTTTCTGGGTCTATGCTGATCAACACAAATTCCATATTTTCCCGCTCGTTTGCAGGTATTTTGGCCTCAATTCTTCTCATGTCTGCCAACAATCGTGGACAAGCGAAGGTGCAAGAGGTGTAAATCATGGCAACCAATGTTGTCTTTCCCTTTAGGTTGCCCAATGTTACTTGCAGGCTGTCTTGGGTTACCCACGAACCGGGTAGCTGAAAAATAGACTGCCCATCGCCTTTTTTAAGGGTTAGGGTTTTTGCGGAAGGGAGAGATTCTTCCTTTTGACAACCCATCAGAAGCAAGAAACTGGCTAAAAAAAACGTTTTCATTTTGATTATCTTACCTTTTTTTAGATCTGGCGCAGCGGAATCCTAATGTTTGGATGGCATAACGGGCTTTTAGGCTACCTCGAAAGGCGTACCGCATAAAAGCCGCATAGTTTTTCAGGTCTTCTACCCCCACTGCTCCACCGGAACAAAACAGACCCTTATCATCTACTTTGGCATCTTTCCGAGATTCCCCCGAAATCAAAACGGCGTTAAAATCGGACACCCATTCCCAAACCAAGCCATATTGGTCAAATACCCCCCAATAATTGGGCGGTGTACGGCGAACATCACGGAGAATTTGCTGGGGCTTCTCGCTGTACCAATCCAACCATCGTTGGTAAGCCGCCGGATTGTTGCGTGCATCGGCTTTGTTTTCATCCGCTCTGGCCACAAATTCCCACTCATCCATGGTAGGTAATTTTTTGCCCATACAGGCACAGTAGGCTTTTGCAGCAAACCAAGAAACATTCACTACGGGTGCATTGGCTGGGGCTTTTTCGCCCAACCTAAGCGCGCCCTCCCAATGTGCCAAGTAGGAAGAATCCGAACGAATGCTGGCCACTTGGCCTTTTTGCCATTCCGGATTCTCCGCTACAAAGCGTAAGAACTGTGCATTGGTCACGAGTGTAACGTCCAATTCAAAATCCCCTACATTAACCAATGCCTCATCCTTTCCATAAAAAGCCCGATATTCGCCGCCTTTTATGGAGGCCATTTGCACTTGGTTGCGCGCCATCAGCAAGGCATTTTCTACTGACTTCGAGAGTGTTTTCACCTTTCTCCCCTCTTGCGGAAGGTCAGAATGTGGCTGGCAAGCCGCTATAAACACCAAGCCAAGCACAAAGAAGCGTCTCATACCGGTTTTGTTTACCTTATTTGCGGAGGGCTTTCACTTGAACCGGGGTAATTTCCCCACCTTTATTCCCCCAACTGTTCAGCACATACGTCAGGACATTTGCTGTTTGCTCGTCCGTCAACGCCATTTTGGGCATTATACTGTCATAGTTTTCTCCGTTCACGGTGATTTTGCCACTGAGTCCATTGACGATGGCTTGAATCCCGCGCTTGGGATCGGCATTTAAGAAGTCCGATTTGGCCAATGGTGGGAAAGCCCCTTTCAGTCCTTGCCCTTCGGCTTGGTGACACGCCTGACAGTTTGCCGTATAAAGCGTTTTGCCCATCGCAATGCGTTCTTGGAGGTTTTTCGCTACGGGAGCAGCGGGCTTATCGGCGGTAATGGTCTGGATGGTTCCGCCTTCGGGCTGATAAATTCGATCGTCTTGTTTCCCGGAATAGATCGTTTTGTCTTCTTGGCCCTCCACCTTCAACATCCCCAGCGCACCTTTATTAAAGGCCCTAAAGATGGAGTGATCCACCAGAATAAACGTACCCGGCACATCCACCTTAAATTCCGCGATTGCAGATCCCCCGGCGGGTATCAAGGTGGTTTGGATGTTGTTATTTATGGCATCCCCTCCTTCTATATACACTTTGTCAAAGATTTCGCCAATCACATGGAAAGAAGAAACCATGTTTGGCCCACCATTTCCGATGTACAAGCGAACCGTTTCGCCCACATTGGCTTTTAGCGCCTTATCGCCCGTCAAAGCACCCACGGAGCCATTAAAGACCACATAATCGGGCTTTTCAGCAATGGCTTTTTCCATATCGAAAGGTTGTAGGCCTTGTTCCCCATAAGCGCCCTTGGTGTAAAAATCACCTTGCATCACATAATACTCCCGATCAACTTTGGGCAAACCACCTTTTGGCTCAACCAAAATAAGCCCATACATGCCGTTGGCTACGTGCATCCCGACGGGCGCCGTGGCGCAGTGATACACATATAACCCCGGATTGATAAGTTTGAACGAAAAGACGGATTCATGTCCAGGAGCGGTAAATGAAGCGGCAGCACCACCGCCTGGCCCTGTGACCGAGTGCAGGTCAATATTGTGCGGGAGTTTGCTCGTAGGGTTGTTCTTTAGATGGAACTCTACTTCATCACCCACACGGGTACGGATGAACTTGCCCGGAACCACACCGCCAAACGTCCAAAACGTATATTCTACACCGTCGGCCATCCGTGCTGTTTTTTCGATAACCTCCAAGTCCACACGCCATTTAATGGGTGCCCGATCGCCAATATCGGCTTTTGGAACAAAGGGTGGATCGGTCAACTCCGCATTGACCATTTTGCCCGAAATCGGCTCGTCTGTCTTAGAGAAGCAACCTACGAAAGCCGTTCCCAACCCCAATACGCTCAAGCATAGCGCAAGTGTTCTTATGTATTTCATATCAAAACCGTTTAGGTGAATTTTTTTTGATGAGCCAGCCCAAGCCCTCATCTTTGCGTTCAATTTTTTCAAAACAAGTCATTCAAGATTAGACGATGTTTTGAATACACGATTAAAAGATAAAAAAGTCTTTTATTATTATTTAATCGTGTATCCTCTTTACCCAGCGTAGTGAAAACACCTACAACATGTTTTCTAACTCTTGCATTTATGCCTTACGTGCCGTTTTGCATTTGGCACAACAACCCACACCACAGGAACGCTTGGGCGTTAAAAGCATGGCGGCGGTCTTGGAAATTCCAGAGCCTTATCTGGCCAAAGTCCTCCAAGTACTGGCACGGTTTGGGGTGATTTCCTCTGCAAAAGGCCCTGGAGGTGGTTTTTACCTGACCCCTGAGCAATTGGATGCCCCAATTTTACGTGTTGTTGAGGTAACAGACGGCTTAGGAGAGTTGATGCGGTGCGTAATGGGCTTCACCTCTTGCTCGGCGGAGAACCCCTGCTTTCTACATGATAGCTTTTCAACAGCCCGTCACAAGGTCATGCACCAACTCAAACACCATTCTATCCGCGAAAGTGCCCAAAACCAAGCGGCGCTTCTGGAGCGTCAGGGCTTATTAACCTTCAGTCCCGACTAAAACCGTGCGTTACGGGTTGATCAGGCCATTGTCAAGATGGGCTACAAATCATGCCTCTTCTACTACTGCTAAGACCATTTAGACAACAGTTAGCACCAATTAGTCTGTTTCTGGGCTTATGGCAAGACCCCATTGGGTTGATATATTCCTTTGGCGAGGGTGTAGCTCGCTGAGCTTAGTGAACACCCCTTCAACTCACAATCCATTTCCCATTTTAAAAGATCGAGGTATCTTCAACCCATGTTCGCACCAAACATACCGGTTGAAGGAACGCACCAAGAGCAGCCTTTACCGAAGTTTTACTTAGATTCTAAGTTCACAAAAATACAGCATGAAATTGAATTCATTCTTTTGGGCATATACAATACAAAAACATCTTTTATTCTTTTTTCTTGAATACCGGACAAAAGAGTCCTTTACTTGAAATGATTTCATATTTTCCACACACTTGGCATCGGTTCTCGAAAATTCTCAACCCCTCTTTACCATGTTTGCAAAAGGAACCACCTATGCGATTAAAGCCATGTGTTTTCTGGCTTTACAAACAAAGAAAGAGGAATGGGTAAGCCTTGCCACCATCTCATCGGGGATTCAATCTCCCATTGCCTTCACGGCAAAAGTGATGCAACGATTGCGCAAGGCCGCATTGATAATTTCGGCAAATGGGCCTAAAGGTGGTTTCCGATTACCGCAAAACCAGCGGATCAGCCTAAAAGAAATTGTTGTAGCGATTGAGGGAAGTGGTCTATTCGAGCGATGTGGTTTGGGCTTGGAGACCTGCTCTGCCGATTCCCCCTGCCCCATTCATCCATACTACGAGGGCTTAAAAGCGGACTTGAACCGGATTTTGGAAGAAGCCTATTTGGATGAATTGACATGGGATTTGGTGAGCAAAAGAATTGGTCTTGGCTAATCAACACCTTAAAAAACTATCGAAATTGCCAATGGGCAATTCAAAATATGATCACCTTAAACCTTTAGACGCTATGCTTTCAAAATCTCAGGCAAGGCTTTTTTTTATTGTTGGTACTATTTTCTTCTCTGGTATTTTCCTATGGCTAACGGTAGATACCATCCAACAAGTACCCAACCAAACAAAAGCCGCCAACATCACACCAGCCGTTGACCGTGGCAAGCAAATTTGGGAGGCCAATAACTGCATGGGTTGTCACACCATCTTCGGAGAAGGGGCTTATTATGCACCCGAATTGACCAAAGTTGTGGAAAGACGGGGCGAAGTTTGGCTTAAAACCTTTTTGAAAGACCCCGAGGCCATGTATCCAGGGGAGCGCAAGATGACGAATTACCATTTCTCGGATAGCCAAATTAATGACGTGATTGCTTTTCTAAAGTGGGCTGGCGAGGTGGACCTGAACGGCTTTCCGGCAAAACCGACGTTAACCGCCAATACCGTCTCCGCACCTGCCGCCAATACGGACTTATTAAAAGGCGCCCCCGCCACGTTTTCGCAGTTGTGTACAGCATGTCACAGTGTTGGAGGCAAAGGTGGAAATGTGGGGCCGGCGTTAGACGGCATTGCCACACGAATGTCTCCAGAGGAAATGACGAAGCGGATAAAAGACCCTATGTCGGTTAAAGCAGATTCCAAGATGCCAAAATTGGGATTGCCGGACGGAGATATTACGCAAATTGTTGCCTTCCTTCAAACTTTAAAATAACCCTCATCAGGTCTGAACTATGAAATACGCATCTCAAAAAGTAGCTTTTTGGTTTTTCGCAACCTGCATGTTACTGCTAACGCTCCAGTTGATTTATGGATTCATCATGGGGTTTGCCCATATGGGGTATGATGTTTTACATGATTATATCCCCTTTAATGCAGCCCGTGCCGTTCATACCAATTTATTGGTGGTTTGGTTATTGACGGGTTTTATGGGAGCCGCCCACTACATCATACCGGACGAAGTTCAAAGCGAGTTGTACTCCGTTAAGTTGGCCTACATTCAATTGGTCTCCTTGGTTGTGGTAGGTGTTATTGCGGTCATTGGGTTTCACCTGAATTGGTGGGAAGGCCGGAAATTCCTTGAAATCCCACGACCGTTAGACTATTTGGTGGTCGTAAACGTCCTTACGTTTTTGTTCAACATTGGTATGACGGTTTTCAAAGCCAACCGCGCCTCAACCACTTCTATTGTACTATATACAGGCTTGGTGGCGGCGGCCTTACTCTATTTACCGGGCATGATTTACTTTGAAAACCAGACCATGGATTCTTATTTCCGTTGGTGGGTGGTACATTTGTGGGTAGAGGGTGTTTGGGAATTGATTATGGGGGGGATTTTGGCTTATTTGCTCATCAAGTTGACGGGTGTGGATCGCGAGGTCATCGAAAAATGGTTGTATGTCATCGTTGGGCTTACCTTTTTATCGGGTATTTTGGGGACAGGACACCATTACTACTACATTGGTGCACCGAAGTATTGGCTTTGGGTAGGCGGCATCTTCTCGGCCTTAGAGCCATTAGCCTTCTTGGGAATGGCGCTTTTTGCCATCAATATGTACCGCCGGAGTGGTCGTGAACATCCGAATAAATTAGCCCTTATGTGGACGATCGGCTGCGCAATCATGTCTTTTGTGGGTGCTGGATTTCTTGGCTTTGCCCACACCTTGCCACAAGTAAACCTCTACACGCATGGTACTTTGGTAACGGCTATGCACGGTCATTTGGCCTTTTGGGGGGCATATGCCATGATTGTTCTGGCCATCATCAATTATTCCATGCCGCTTATGACTGGACGCAAACGCTATTCGAGTATGAATGGTAATCTCGCCTTTTGGTTATCGAATATCGGCATGTTAGGCATGACAGGGGCTTTTGCTGTGGCCGGAATTGCCCAGGTGTACTTGGAAAGAAAAACAGGTATGGACTTTTTGCAGGTTCAGCGCGAGATCGAACCTCATTTCTTGGGTTTGGTATTGGCGGCAACTTTGTTTACCTCCGGTATTGCTCTCTACATCTACGAATTTATACAATTTGGAAGCCCATCCGATGAAGCACTTGGCGTGCCAGAAGATACTGCTATTGCAGTCTAATTTACCACACAAAAGGGTTTCGTCGACAAACGGAACCCTTTTACTCCTTCGTCTAAATTATGGAAATGTTAGTCTCACCCGCAGTTGACCACGTTTTTTACAAACCCATTGGCCGTGAGATCGAGGTTTTTGAACATTGCTTTCGGAACCGGCTTCCCCTTTTGTTAAAAGGCCCAACAGGATCGGGCAAGTCGCGCTTTGTAGAATATATGGCCCAAAAGTTAGACCTACCGTGTCTTACGGTGATGTGTCATGAGGAAACCTCGACGGTGGACTTGCTGGGGCGCTACATCATCAAAGGCCACGATACCGAATGGATAGACGGGCCACTAACGCAGGCCGTTAGGAGCGGCGGCATCATCTATTTGGATGAAATTGCCGAAGCCCGCCCCGATGTAATGGTGGCCATTCACTCGCTTACCGACCATCGGAGGATGTTGTATTTGGATCGGCATCACGAAAATCTAAAGGCTCCCGACCATTTTATGTTGGTGGCATCGTTTAATCCGGGCTATCAGAAGGGGTATAAAGAGCTAAAACCCTCCACGCGGCAGCGCTTTGTTACCCTGTCTTTTCAATATCCCGCCAAAGAGTTAGAAACCGAAATCATTGCCACAGAGACAGGCGTAGAAAAAGCCGTGGCGCAAAAACTGGTAGCCATTGCTGCAAAAATCCGAAATAGCGTAGAATTGGGCCTTACCGAAACCGTTTCTACACGCTTATTGGTGGACGCGGGCATATTGATTGCAAGTGGTTTACCGCCCAGATTGGCTTGCACCGTTTCGATTGCCGAAACCCTCACCGATGACGAGGATGTGAAAGCATCCCTAAAAGACCTTATCGCATTGATTTTTTAGGCGACACTTATGGAATGGGACCAGTTTATCTTCAAGAAAATCCACCAGTTGGTCACGTTTGTACGTTCCGAGAAGCCCGATCCCGAACGTATGGCGCGTGCTGTTACGCTCGAAGAAATGGCGCCTCGTTTAACCTCCTTGGCGCGGCTCTTGTGTGGAAAGGCTATCACGTTGCACCCCTCCGAGGATGTTGGCGGCTTCAAGGGGACTTCCTTTTTCCTGCCCCGTCAGTACGATCATGGCCATTCACGAGAAGCCAACGAAGCCTTCTACTTGTTTCGCACCTTGTTCCTTTATGGACAGTTTATCCTTAGACAGGCTTGGACTGACCATAACAACCACACCCACGAAGAGTCGGTAAGCAAGGCACGAGAGCAAGCCCAAGCCGTTCTCCAATTCCTGAGCAAAGAATTTGAGACCTTTCCAGACGTATATCGCTCGGTCTTGCATCAGGAAACAGCCTTCCAACAGAGCAGAAAAAAAACCGGAATCGCAGAATCACCAACCGATGTCTCATTGGTCTATGGCAAATGGCTGTACCTAAATCCTGACGAACTTGAGGCTTTAGAGGCACTAAAAGGCGTTGTTAACCGCAATACCGTCGCCGAGGACAAAGACAAAAATGAATTTACCGAACACCAAGCACCAGCTAAAGAAGAAACAGAGGTGCTTAAGGTTGATACCCGCGAACAAGAAAACTATACCCTAACCCATAACTTCGAGAAAATAGAGACCTTAGACGAGTTTTCGGGGCGTTGGCGCAACTTTGACGGAAGTGACGACATGGAGGAACACAGCGAAGCCTTGCGCGACCTTGATCTAAGGCACTTGGTGCGGGTAGATAACCCCGTTCATTCTATTTATAAATCGGAATTTGTGAACTCGCTTGGACTAATCGAAATCCATTCCCCAGAGCAACAGGCGTTCTATCTACAATATGATGAATGGGATCGGAATAAAAAACAGTACAAAGCCGGTTTTTGCAAGGTTTATCCAGCATTTATTAAAGAAAAAAAACCACACTATACGCAAAAAATCATCCGTGAAAACCAAGGCCATATCCGCCAAATGCTCAAACATGCCGAGCGGTTCTTGACGGATTATCACGTAAAAAAAAGGTTAATATGGGGCGACGAACCAGACTTAGACGCCACCGTAGAAGCCTTTGTGGATCGGTGGTGCGGCATCGCACCCAACGAAAATCTCTATGTCGCGAAGCGGAAACGAACCAAAGAAATCGCCATTTTGGTGCTGACCGATGTGAGCCTGAGTACAGACGGATACAGCAACAACAAACGGATTCTAGATACCGAAAAAGAAGCATTGGTGATGGTTTCGGAAGTCTGGCGACAATTAGGCGTGCGTTTTCAGTTAGATACATTCTCCAGCCGTACACACAACCACTGCTATTATCATACCGCAAAAGCATTCCATCAGTCATGGGAAGACAGCCGAGACCATATCGGAGCCATCGAAAGCAGTGGATACACCCGCATTGGCCCCGCCATTCGACATGCCACCTATCTACTGGAACAAGTGCGGGCAGATACCAAATGGCTCTTGCTCTTGACCGACGGAAAACCCAACGATTACGACACCTATGAGGGACAGTATGGGATCTTCGACACACAAAAAGCCATCAACGAAGCACGAGAAAAACAAATGCACGCCTCGGCAATCGCCATAGACGAAACCGCCAAGTTTTATCTCCCACAAATCTTTGGGCGGGGTGGTTATCAAATTCTCCGACATGCCAACCAATTGCCCGATGCTCTCCTAAACTGCTATTTGAACATTCTGTAACCACTTAAAAATGAGCCTTACCTATAAAATTGCCCTTTTCTTTCACCTCCTTGGTGCAACCGTCTGGGTAGGCGGACACTTGTTATTGGCCTTACGGTATTTGCCCTTGGCTTTGAAGAATAAAGAAGTTTCCATTCTTCGGACGTTTGAACATCAATACGAAACCATTGGGATTCCGGCCTTGTTCGTACAAATCCTTTCCGGCCTCTGGATGGCTTTTGGGCACTTTGGGCTTTCCTTTATGTCCTTTAGCACCCCCCTCCAACGTGTGGTTTCCGTAAAGTTACTCTTCTTGTTCTTCACGTTTGTCTTGGCCATTCATGCGCGTTTTTTCATCATTCCACGTCTTACCCCGGAAAAACTCCCCCTTATGGGATTTCATATTGTGGCCGTAACTCTTATAGGGGTGTGTATGTTGTTTCTGGGACTGCTTTTCAGGATGGGCGGATTATGAGGCAAGCACGATGTTTAAAAACGCCATTTGGGTAAAAGTAGAAAAGTGACTTGAATGTGGTACAAACTCAGCTCCGTCGGAGTTGTATTTTCCTACGAGGCGCGTATTTGCTGTCAGAGCAAAGTCAAAGCCATCCTTGTTCTAAAACCCACCCTGCTATTCGAGTCTGATGAAAAATCTCGTGATTGTGTTGCTGGAAGAAATTAGACAAAATTGAAAGTGCTAACCCGTTTAACAACCCTTTCAAGCCTACAACTCAGGTTATGTGCGACAAGAAATCTATCGCAACAAGTAGCCATCCAAATATTTTGCCGCCCCTAAACCACCTCAGCCGCTTTTCTTCGCTGGACAAAGGCCAGCGCCAATAGCGCCAAGATACCGCCATAACACACCAATGTGGCAAGACCAGAGACCGTTTTGCTCATGGTATGGCGATCTGGGGCAAACGTCATCACCACCGTATGGCTTCCGGCAGGAACCACCACCCCACGTAGAATATGATCGGTTTGGATGATTTCCGCTGGTTTTCCGCTCACCGTTGCGCTCCATCCAGCCGGATAATACACCTCCGAAACCACCATAAAACGTGGGGCATCCGTTTGGGCTTTCCATTCAATACGGTTTGCGGTAAAGGATTTTAGTTTTACAGAAGCTTGTTTGCCGAGAGAGTCTAATGGTGCGGGTTTGAGACCTGTATCTTTGGCCACCAAAGCTGTTTTTCGCGGATTAAACGCAGGGTCTTGCAAGAATCGCCATTTTTCTTGTGGCGAAGTCACGGTTTTTGTCTCACCCACAAACCAAGCACGAGGCATTGGGTTTTCACGCTCTAAGATCATCATGGAGGAGTCGGCGGCAAGCTGAACAGGTTTTGTACCGGGCAACATACCGCGTGCGACAATGTACCGAACCGCCATCAGGTCGAGGCCCGTCATATTAATCCGCCCGTCTTTGTCTTGCAAAATATGGTCTTGGAAGTCTTGATAAACACGAAGTTTGGCCGCGCTGTACCCCGATACGGTTTCGTAGAAATACGGCGAACGTCCATCTTGGAAAGGATTTAGAGCCATCGGAAACGTCCGGAAATGCCCCGAACCTCCAGCCTCTTTCACTTTTTCCTGAATCCAATCGTCTATACCAGGGATAAGCTGTGCAGCGGCCTGCTCTTCCACATTTGTCTTGGGTTTTAGCAAATCCGCCGAATAATATCGGCTCGCCACTCCCCAAAGATCCACCAAAACCAAGAACGAAAGTGCGAGTTTGGCCGTCCATGCGGGGATTTTATCCAACTTTGCTAAAATCAACAAAAGTCCTGCAATTACAACAAAAAACAGGGTTCGGAGTGCGTCCGACTGGTACTTTTCGATCCGTTCTGTTCTGAATTGGGCGATGTATTGCGGAGCTTCTGCACGTGCAGTTGCCATGTCTATCTGCTGCCCTTGTTGCTCGTATTGTTGTACCATCATCTTAGCGATTTCTTCGGTCTCATTGGGCTTTTCAAACGAGAAGAGCGAAGACTTAAACACGATTAAGATGAGCATAAGGGCAATCACTCCTCCCAACGTATAATAAAGTGGTTTGGGATTGGCTTTTTCCTGTTGCGAAGGCTTTAGCGCGTATTTCATCCCAAAAAGAGCCAGTAAGACCATGCCCATAACCGAAATTAGCAACCATGTTTCTGGCACGCGGAACGCATTAAACAGCGGGAAATAGTGGAACATTGGTTCGTTGATGAACGCCGCATTTTTCCCCAATGCAAACAAGACAGTAACGATTGTAGCCGTCCCCAAGGCCCAAATAATGGGCTTACGCACCCAAATCAGGGCAAAAACAGTTAGAAGTAAAACAACACCACCGATATAATGCGGCCCGCCGGTAAAGATTTTATCGCCCCAGTACGCCTCGTGCGATCCACCACCATATGCACGAGAAAACAGCAAACTCCATAGCTCTCCCCAGCCTTGGCTCCAGTTCATGGCATACGTCCAATCCAATGCACCTGCGCCACCGCCTTCCGAGGCTCCCCGCGTGGTAAATGCTTTATACTCCGCTAACGGCCAGTAGGGTTGTGCCACCATCAACACGGCTAATACAGCCCCAGCCGCCAATAATCCGGTGGCCAGACCAAAGGTCTTCATCTCGCCTTTACGCGCCGCAACACCTGCTTCAACAATCCACCAAATCCCTAAAAGAAATGCGAGATAATAGGTGATTTGGATGTGATTGGCGCGAAGGTTTACGGCTAAGGCAGCCGCAAAAAGCAAACCAGAAAGCAACTTGGGTTGACGTAAAACGTGCGCAAAGGCTAAGATCAACCACGGCATCCAAGCCAAGGTGGAGAATTTAGTATTGTGCCCCGCCAATAAAAGAAGCGGGAGAAAAGTGGTAAGCCCATACGCAAATGCGCCAAAAAGCCCCAACAGTTTGTCCTTGGTCAAATAAAACCCTAACCAATACATCCCAAAGAGCATAATCAAGAAGGGTACAAATGGAAAGGCCAGCACTTGATTGAGGCCACGAACCACCGTATCCACCTGCGGAATACTTACGGGGTAATAGATTGAGAAGGCGGGCATCCCACCAAAACCATTTGGAATCCAGAGCGTTTGCTCACCCGTTTTCGCCTCAAAATCTAACGCCGATTTGGCCATAGCACGTGCATGTACTACGTCCGAACCCACCAGCGACTTGTCGCCGAAGGTGGTGTCCGAAAAAAATGCCACCGCAACCAATAGCATAAGTGCGGCACAAATCAGATGTTGTACGGGTTCGGAAAGTCCGTCCCAAAGCGATTTTTTGGGGGATTGGGGAGCCGTTCGCACTGGGCGCGTGGGAACAGGAGTTGGCTCCGGTGTGGTACGGGCAGAACGGTTGGTCTTGGCCATAACGAGAAAAATGGGGTGTAAAAATGGATTATTCGATCACTTTAGGCACTCGGAAGTAGTCTGCATCAGCATCTGGCGCATTTTTGAGGGCTTCTTCGTGTGTAATCCGGCGGAGGTGTACATCTTCCCGAAGTACATTCCCCCAATCTTGGATATGGGTCATGGGTTCAATACCATCGGTATCTACCGCATTTAATTGCGCCATATAGTCCAGAATCCGGTTTAAATCATGCTGATAATGCACAACTTCTTCTTCGGTTAAGCGCAGACGTGCTAAAGCAGCTATTTCCTGAACGTCTTCTTTCGTTACCATAATAAAAGACAAAAATTAACCTGTGGGTGCGCAAAAGAAACACTTTACAGGCAAAACATGTGGTCAATAACACGATAAGATAATGAACTTAGGGTCTAATGAGCGAAAAACAGGGATGAACTTTTTAAAGGGTCACATTTCCGGCTTTTCCATTTCCCCCTCTTTGCGAAATCGGGCAGGTGTTCGCCCTGTATGCCGCTTGAATGCCTCGTAAAAAGCCGTTCGTGAGCTAAAGCCGCAATTCTCCGCAATGGCCTCAATGCTCAAATACGTTAAGACGGGATCTAACAACTGGGTTTTAGCCGCTGCAACTCGGTATTGGTTCACAAATTCAAAAAAGGATTTTCCGGCACCGCGATTGATCGCCTGAGAAACCACATAAGCCTTCATTCCTAACTTTTCCGCCAATTTGGCAACCGTGAGGTCGGCGTCGCGATAGACTTCCTCAACCTCAAGCGCTTGGAGGATACGTAGAAACTCGGCCTCGCGGGAAGGCGGTTTGATATCTTGCGGCAAGGCCAAAGGCGGGAGCGGCGCAGCATCAAACGATGCACCATCCGAGGTGTTCACCCGCAGTTCTATTTGTAAGTTTTGCGGCCCCACAGAGGGTGGCACAATAATGGGCTTCGTTATATTCCGCCACATCACATAAAGGAGGGCTGGAATCATAAAAACGGCGGTATTTATCTGCAAAACCACAGGCCGCTTTAAGACCATAATCAAGCCCAAGAACACCACAAAAGCAATTAAGTTAATCCACAACAATTCGTAAACCCACTTCGCATGAAAACGCCGAGCATCCGAATAATAGTCTTTTGCCGCTTTCAGATAAACATGCAAATAATAAATAGAAGCAATCGTATATCCAACAAAAACAAATAAATAGCTCAGATTAAAAAAGAAATATCGCCCCTTCAAATCGCGCATTTGCCCATAGTTTTCTGCTAAAGTACGCATCTGGTCATAAGGTGTGAACAACCCATCGTAGCCCATAAACAAGAAGAAATAGGTAACGGGAATCAGCCAATGCGCCCAAAACCCGAAACCGCGTCCAATGGACTTTCCCGCAAGACGCACCGCGTAAAAAAAGACCAAAATCCGGACGATAGGAATGGTGACCAGGTTTATATCTAAGAGATATGGCGCATGAACAAAAAAATGATTGGCTTTAAGAAAGCTAAGGCCAAAATTGACAGACTGAAGCCCAAAAACAGCAAACAAATACCAATTACTCCACCGTTCCCCTTTCATCCCTAAGAAGAAAAAGGAAAATAAAATCCCTTGGACAACAAGGGCAATGTTGATCACCTCGATGGTTGACATGATGCTGTGCTAGAAGGATATTGGCACTTAGATTAATTAGATTAAGTTGGCTGCTAAAATACGACGCCATCACTTCTTTTGACGTATTTTTATCTGGACTCTCAACCCAAACCAATGCCTTTACCATGCCTTACCGCTTCACTTTACTGTTTCTATTGAGCTTATGGGGCTGCTCAACACCTCTACCCGAACTCAAAGAGATGTCGGGTAGCCCAAGTCTAACACTCAACTGGGTTCCGGTGGATAGCCTCAACACCGAATTACCGCCCCATATTCGGGTTTTTCATGGGCATCACACCACTTTGCCCCTAAAGGCTTGGTATGTGGAAGTTCGGGCGACCAATGGGCGTTTGCCGTTGAAGGTCTTGACCGCCGAGGATCCCGAAGACCGACGCGAAACCGCCACTCAATTTGCAACACGAACCGATGCTTGCGTTTTACTGAACGCCGGATACTTTACCATGAACAAAAAACCTGCAGACCATGTAGGCTTGCTGATGACAGATGGAAAAATACACTGGCCCGCAACGGGCACGATGGAACGCAAAAAAGAACAATACCACGTAAGCCGTGCCGCTTTTGGAATTACTCCCGCCGGAAAACTTGAACTCGGTTGGGCAATTTCGGCAGAAAATACGGTTTATCGCTTAGACCGCCCGCTCCCCAACTTTCTCGGCCATCCTTCGCCTGCGTATCAACCCAGTGCCTCCCAAATTTGGCACGTCAGCGAAGCGCTGGGTGCTGGCCCGATGTTGGTCTGGGATGGCAAAACCATCTATTCCGCTATGGACGAATTGTTCTGGGAAACATCCATTCCCAATATCCATCCCCGGAGTGCCATAGGCGTTCGGCGTGATGGATCGGCAGTGCTGATGGTTGTTGATGGACGGCAGGCCGCCAGTCGTGGCGTCTCCCTCACAGAATTGGGCGATTTAATGCGCAGTGCCGGCGCCTTCCGTGCCCTCAATTTAGACGGCGGAGGGTCCTCCGCTTTGGTTGTTCACCGGCAATTAATCAACCGTCCCGCCGGAGGAACCTTCCAACGCGAGGTCGTCAGTGCCGTCGGAGCATGGTGCAGGTAGGAGAGGACTGGAAGTCAAAAACCAAATTGTACTGAACTGCAATAGGAGAAAGTTGACGGCCAGCACCTTGTCCCGTGGGTTGTGGTGGGCGCTTCCACTGACCCATACCTTTTAACATATCCTCAATTGCTTGTACAATAGCCAAAATTCATGTTTTGAATTTTTAAGCTTTAAATTGCATAATCCTGCACAAATTTCCAGTATCATTTCAGCAGTCTCTCTTTTCATACGTCTAAGTTTTTCAGACAATACTCGGAATCGTTTTAAGAACCCAATTACATGCTCGATTGTGATTCTTGCAGAACTCTTTTTTCGATTTTCTATTTTATCCACTTCTGTTAATATTCCTCCTTTGGGTTTCTTTTTTGGCATAATAGCTTCTACTGCAACAAAGTGTTTATCTACGCCTAAAAAACCCAAGTCTGCAAGCAGTTTTGTATGAGCAAAAAAGTCTGGGGGGAACTCAATCTTCATCATGCCGAAGTCATGTCGGGCGCCTTCATACCAACGACTCAAGTACAAAATCGCTTTATGGACGTTTGCAATCATCAAGGTCTTTATGGTGTGAGTTTTTTTTTACCAGAATAATGTATTTTCTGTTTTTCCAATACTTTAGGTCGTTCTATAGGACGCTCTGTGACATCAATTAGAAGGACTTCTTCCATCTTTAAGGCTAACCCTTCTGCATCTCGTGCTGGAAGCACCCCTTCAAGCGCTAATACTTGCCTTAGTAGAGGAAGTAAACGTTCAAAACTACGATGAGCGGTAGAGGCATCCATCGAAAAAATTAAGCCCATTAAATCCCATGTTGGATAGTTTTTGAGGTAAAATAAAACAAAAAATAAACGTATTTCAGGGCTATCCAAAATCTCAACGGAAGGTAAGGTTGTATCGTAAGAAGGTAAGGTTGTATCGTGTTCAGCCTTCGTGCAAGACGGAAATGATGTCCTGATTTGAGATTCTATTTGCTCAAATTCACAAAGAAGCATTAGAAAATCTGTCTTATTTATACCTGTTGACGCTAAGAAGTCACGATCTGTTTTGACATTTGAATATATCGAAAAATCTTTCATCGTTTTATATAGATTAATATTGAGAGGAATACACGTTTAAACTAATGTAAACATTATACTTATCCCAATGCAACAAGTCT
>JAFLBZ010000048.1 GCA_017303715.1 Rhodothermia bacterium
AAGTCACGATCTGTTTTGACATTTGAATATATCGAAAAATCTTTCATCGTTTTATATAGATTAATATTGAGAGGAATACACGTTTAAACTAATGTAAACATTATACTTATCCCAATGCAACAAGTCTCTTGTATTTCGATCCGGGCACGGGCGCGTAAATGTCCACGCCGGGCGCAAAAACATCCACTTCCGATTTGCCAAAATTAGAGAAGGAGGCTAAGGCATTTTCGCCGCTTTCCCAATTGGAGGCACCCACTTCGATCATGTTTTTAGGCCGTCGCGACCGGTCTTTGCTGTCATCAGGCCCAAACCAATCTACCGGAAAGTTTGGGGTTTCGTCTATATTGGCGGCGTCATTTCCTGCAGCATGAACAATCAGTACGTCTTTAGAAGCGGCATATTGAATGGCCTTATCTACGGCCTCTTTCTGTGGGGAGTAGCCTTTTCCAAAGCTCATGTTAATGATGCTTGCACCATTATCAACGGCATAATAAATTGCGTTGGCAATATCTTTATCGCGTTCGTCGCCATCGGGAACGGCACGTAACACCATAATCCGTACATTATCTGCCACGCCCATTGTTCCCAAGTTATTGGTACGGTCGGCAGCAATAATTCCGGCAACGTGCGTGCCGTGGTCTGCATCTGGCCCTTGGTAGTCGTTATTACCATAACCACGCTCGTTCAGGTTGTTGTAGTCGTCTCCGACAATGCTTCGTGGGTCAAAATCTGTGTTATAGAAGTAGTTGGCGCGTGCGTCGAAGTAATTAAGACCCTCTTCTATGTCGGCGTCAATAAATGCCTGCATTTCCTCTACGGTGTCAAACGATTTTCCTGCTCCGGCCAAGTTTTCGATGATGTTTTGTCCGATGGTAACAAATTGTTTGTCTTTTGCTTCTGGTTTTAGATCATAAGCGTTTTCTGGCGTCGGCGCTTTGTCACCAAGAAGACGTTTAAGGGCACTCATGGTATTGCCAATCATCGTTTTGGTCATTTGGATTTGACTGAGTTGCGACTTGGCTTCTGCGCGCTTACTTTCCACTTCAGCCTTTGCCGTTGCATACCGTTCGCAATCACTTTTGTCTTTGCCTTGCATATTTGCAGGGTTGGCATTTTCGCATTTGCCGCGCATAGCGACCACAAAGCGGGTGACTTCGCCGGTGTCGTGGCTTACGTTTCGGCCATCTTTTCCGCCGAGGAAACTCCAGCCATGTACATCATCCACATAGCCATTTTTATCGTCATCTATGCCATTGCCCGGAATCTCTTTTGGATTAACCCAAAGAACGGATTTTAAATCTTCGTGACCAACATCCACCCCAGAGTCAATCACAGCCACAACAACCGTTTTGCCGCTACGCCCCGTCAAGAGTTCTTTATACATCCGCTCGGTTGAGACGCCGGGGACGTTGTCTCGCTCCGGGTCTAAATTATACCAATTTTTTGGCGCTTGGGCATGGACGTTCGTGCTGGCATATAAGGCCAAAAACATCCAAAAAGAAAGAAGGAGTTTTTTCATAAAACGCAAATAGAAGGTGGAAAAAAAGAACCATTAGGACGCCGGGGAATGAATTTAGTTTCTGGCCAGCCTGAATTTGAAAGGTTACATTATTGGTAAAAACTTCAATTCAACCCCATGTTGAATCCGCTACCATTATAGTTTGGTCTCAATGCAAACGTTATAAAACTTATCCGTATTGTATTTTGGCAAAAATTAAGACTAGTTTGAATGATTTTGATTTGTATAAAGTAAATAAAAAACAGGTATTTAATGATGATCGTTTATCCAGCCAAGGTTTTACAAGGCGAGGTTTTATTGCCTGCGGATAAGTCCATTTCCCAACGTGCGGCGCTTTTTGCCGCGCTTGGCAACGGCACTTCTGTGCTTGAAGGCTATGCCAGTGCTGCCGATCCGCAGTCCATGTTGTCGTGTATTCGGCAATTGGGTATTGAGATTGAACATGCGTCCGATGGAAGTCTGCTGGTGCATGGGAAAGGGCTACACGGCCTTAGCAAGCCCGATGAACCCTTAGATTGCGGAAATTCAGGAACGGCCATGCGGTTCTTGGCCGGTGTTTTGGCAGGCCAGCCGTTCGATTCAGTCTTGGTGGGAGATGCCTCTCTTTCTCGGCGTCCGATGGGGCGTGTGGCAAATCCTTTGCGCGAAATGGGCGCTCGTATTAAATTGACGGATGGCCATGCACCTATATATATAAAAGGAAACCCTGAACTCCGTGGGATTCGTTACGATATGTCTATTGCGTCGGCTCAGGTAAAAAGTTGTGTTTTATTGGCGGGGCTGTTTGCCAAGGGGGAAACCCAAGTGGTAGAGAAAGTGCCCACACGCGATCATACCGAGCGTATGTTGGGCATTCCAAACAAGGGGGGCGTCCTAACGGTTTTGGGTGGCACTGAACTTCCGGCGCAACGGTATAAAATCCCTCGCGACTTCTCGGCGGCGGCCTTTTTTATGGTGGCGGCCTCGATCGTTCCCGGTAGTGAATTGCGACTACCACAAGTGGGTTTAAATGCCTCAAGAACGGGGTTGTTAAGTGTTTTACGCGAAATGGGCGCGGATATTACCTTAGAAAATGAGCGGGAAACCAATGGCGAACCCATTGCCGATCTCCGGATTCGGGCTGCAAAATTAAGAGGAATCGCACTTGATGGGGCGGTGATTGCAAACATTATAGACGAAATTCCTATTTTGGCCGTTGCTGCCACACAAGCCGAAGGCATCACCGAAATTCGCGGGGCGGAAGAATTGCGCGTAAAAGAAACCGATAGGATTTCGGCTATGGCAATAAACCTTGCGAGGCTGGGCGCAACTGTAACGGAATGGCCGGATGGAATGCGCATCATTGGAGGAACAAAACTGAAAGGAGCAACCGTAGAGACCTTCTTAGACCACCGAATTGCGATGAGTATGGGCGTGGCGGCATTGGTGGCGGATAGTCCGACCGAGATTTTGGAGGCGCATCACGCGGCAGTTTCCTTCCCCGATTTTTGGGCACAACTTGAACACGTCAGCAAACCGTAGTCCGCTATGTATAGACACGTCCTATCTTTTTATGTGCTTTGGCTTTGTTGTGTGCTTGTATGTCTGCAAAACCTTCATGCGCAAGGACGGGTTGTGGTCAGTGGGTATGTTTCCGATACAACTACTGGCGAACGTCTCATCGGGGCGAGTGTGTATGCGGCTTCGCTGAAAATAGGTACGGTGAGTAATCGGTATGGTTTTTTTAGCTTAATGGTTCCGAAGGATTCTCTGGTACTGGCCGTTAGTTTTGTCGGCTACAAAAGCCGTTTTTGGGCACTTCGCCCAGAAAAAAACCTTATGATCGAGGCCGGACTAACGCCTGAAACCGCCACAGGGAACGTAGAAATTACCGCCCATCATCGTCGCTCTGGAGTGGAGACGGCAGAAACCAGTACCATCGAGATTCCCATTCATCAGATCAAAGCCCTGCCAGCGCTTCTGGGCGAGGCGGATGTCATTAAGGCGCTCCAACTCATGCCCGGCGTTCAGTCCGGCTCCGAGGGCAGCTCGGGGCTATACGTCCGAGGCGGTGGACCAGATCAAAACCTGATCTTGGTGGATGATACGCCCGTTTATAATGTGAGTCATCTTTTTGGTTTTTTTTCGGTGTTTAATGCTGACGCCATACAGTCGGTTTCACTCTCTAAGGGTGGATTTCCGGCGCGGTATGGTGGACGGTTGTCCTCCGTGGTGGAAATTTCGCTCAAGGAAGGGAACCTGCGCGACTGGAAAACGGAAGGCTCTATTGGCTTGGTAGCCTCTAAAATAGCCGTTCAAGGCCCCATCATACGAGACAAAATGAGTGTCTTTGTTTCGGCAAGACGTACCTATATAGATGTACTTGCACGTCCGGTATTGCGCCGTTTCTCGGACGAAGATCCCGATCGCGATGTGGAAAGCGGTTATTATTTTTATGATTTAAACGCCAAATGGAATTGGATCCCTTCGCAGAAAGACCGTTTCTTTCTAAGTTGGTACAGTGGAAAAGACGCTTTCTATCTTGATCAGAAACAACTGTTTAACCAAAAAAAGAATGAGAACTTGCTGCAAGTTGGAATGGATTGGGGGAACATCGCCTCGGCATTTAGATGGAATCATTTGTTCAACAACCGGCTGTTTGCCAATACCGTACTTTCTCTGAGCAACTATGCCCTGACGGCAGACTACGCAGAGTCCGAATACGCCTTTCTTACGCCGCAAAACAAGGATGAATACGCGGCTCAATATACATCTGGAATTCGGGATTGGCGGCTCAAAACGGACTGGGACTGGTCTGCCCATGCACGGCATATCATTCGGTTTGGTGCATGGGCTATCCGTCATCGTTTTGTTCCGGCAGTGGCACAAGTCTCAATTCAGGACGGCAGTTCTGCACCTATTGAAACCGAGTTTAAGCCGCAATCCGATAAAATCTTTAGCACAGAGTCTGCTTTGTATATCGAAGACGATTGGCAGGCTTCTGGACGGTTACGCCTTAATGGTGGCATACATCTTTCGGGATATTGGGTGAGGGGGCGAAGTTTTTTTTCGGCACAACCCCGTATTTCTGCAAGATTTAAAGCCGGACGATATGCTCTTAAAGCCTCCTTTGCGCATGTTCAGCAACCACTCCATTTGCTCACAACCAGTAGCATAGGACTTCCGACCGATTTATGGCTACCTGCTACCGAAAAAGTGCCGCCTTCCTATGCCACACAAACAGCCTTGGGCCTTGTACGCGAGTGGGACGGATGGGAGGCGACCGTAGAAGCCTATTACAAACCCATGAAGGGGATTATTGAATACAAACCAGGGGCGAATTTTGTAAACCAACCTGCATTGGACTGGCAGGAAAAGGTGGTCATCGGCAAAGGGCTTTCTCGCGGATTAGAGTTTTTCGTGCAGAAAATAACAGGGAAAACAACGGGGTGGATGGGTTATACCTTGGCGCAAAGTACCAGAATTTTCAAAGACTTAAACGAGGGAAAATCCTTCCCATACCGCTATGACCGCTTGCACGATGTGGTTTTGATGATCCAATACAAAGCAAATGAACGGGTGGCATTTTCTGGAACATGGGTTTATGGAACGGGCAATGCCCTTACGTTGGCCGTCTCGAAGGTTGCGGGGGCAAGCCGCCCTTGGGAAAGTGGCACAACCTATTGGTACTATGGCAGCCGGAACAGCTATCGCATGTCGCCCTATCACCGAATGGATCTAGGTGTTAATTTTAATAAATTGTTAAAAATTAAACCCTTAGGCGAATTTTCAAGAGTGATTTCGCTGAGTGTGTATAATGCCTATAACCGCAAAAATGCCTTTTTTATTTATGAAGGTGAAGACCCTATTACCCTTAATAAATCCTTCCGACAAGCCAGTCTGTTCCCTATTATTCCCGCAATCTCGTATGCGTTTCGGTTTTAAAGAACAACAGCTATAAGCCTTTTGTGAAGATGTAATTCTTAGATTAATTTATCAGTTTTCCACAAACAATCATTTTATACCGTATTTTTTTAGAACTAAAATTTGCGTACCTGAAAGATGTTTTCTTCGTTAAATAAATTATCTTCTTTGTCAAAATAGAAAATCTTAAACTGTAAATCATAACGCAAACAGTAAGGCCAAGAAAATGAAAATAGTGATATTAACATTAGGAACACGTGGCGATGTGCAACCTTACGCTGTTTTAGGACAAGCACTCCAACAACGTGGACACCAAGTCACCTTATCAACAGCAAAAAACTTTGAGCAACTCGTAAAATCATATGATATTAATTTTGTACCAGTAGAAGCAGATTTTGAGCAGCTTTTAAACTCAGAAGAAGGAAAAAAAATGATGAAGGGGAACCCTTTTGCGGTTAAGAGAAACATCAATACTTGGGTTTACCCCTTAATAACAAATTCTCTTACAACGTTTTACAAATTAGCAAAAGAAAGTGACATCGTTTTATATCATGTTAAGACATTGGCAGATAGTTTTGCCGATCAATTTCCGTATAAAATGATAAGAACGAATGTTTTACCCATTATAGAACCAACAAGTGAATTTGCCAACCCTGCATTTAGTGGTTTGTTCATTCCTAAATTTCTTAACAGGTTAACTTACCTGTTCTCAAATTTGAGTATAAATCTATTGTCAAAGCCTATTAGACAATTTAGGGCAAAATTTGACCTCCCAAAAAAATTCCATATTCCAATAATAAAGGATATTTACGGTATAAGTTCTGCATTTCTACCAGTTCCTAAAGACTTTCCAAAACGTGTGAAATTTACAGGATTTTGGCTCGGCACATCGAAAACGGAATTAACGAATGATGTAGTAGAATTTTTGAATGAAGGTGAACCACCATTGCTATTAACGTTTGGCAGTATGCCTTTTAAAAGTAAATTTGACTTGCAAAGTGTTCTGCTAAAACTATCAATAGAATTGGGTATAAGAATCATTGTGGTGAGGGGTTGGGGACTTGATCAAACAGAAAAACTTGAGAATCAGCCGAACATAAAAGTTATTGCATCAGCACCTTATGAAAAATTATTCCCCCTAACGAAGGCAATTATCCATCACGGTGGAATTGGGACAACAGCCGAATGTTTGAGGGCTGGAAAACCTTTTATGATTTGCCCAATATTGTACCCCATCGGCGACCAAAAATTCTGGGGGCAACATGCTTACAAAAGAGGACTTGCCGTCGAGCCAATCCCCATCAAAAAAATGACAGAGAAAATGTTTTTAGCGGGCGTCCAAGAACTATTGACGCGCCAGCAACTATATGAAAATGCAAAACAGATGCAGGTTTTCATCAATGACGAAAATGGACTCCAGAAAACCATCGAAGAAATAGAACGACACTGCGCTTTTTCCCCAAACCGATAGATGCCTTATAGACCCAAAACCGCTATTCCGACGGCACACCCGTGCAGTATCTTGCGCATTCGGCGGATTTTTCTAAGGGCCACTGTGCAAAGGGAAGCGGGAGTAGGAACGCCTGGAAATGACTTAATGGGAAGAGATGAGACCAATTTCAAACGGCTGATTCGCTTAATATCAACAACATAAACCCTGTAAATCACCCTTGGTCATCATAAAGATATTTTCTTTAACTCAGTTTTGAGGAAGTCTATCGTATGTTCCACAAGTTCGGTGGGAGGGGACGGCGTTTTGGGCATTTCATGTAATAGACCGATGGTCGCCTTGTACCGAGAAAGGTAGGCTTTGCAATTTCGGCAAAGACGCAAGTGTTGCTCGAATCGCCATTTTTGGTCTTCGGTTAAGGCATTTTCAAAATAGTCCGTGAGGAAATGGTGGGCATCTTGGCAACGAAGGTCTATTCCCAACCTATGTTTAAGGGCTTGAATCATAATGGGTTAATCGTTTCTGAAGGGCGTTTCGGGCACGGTGGAGCCGGACTCGTAGGTTTCCTTCGGTAATTTGGAGGATCGAGGCTACTTCATCCATCGGTAAGTCTTCAAGGTCTCGTAATAAAATAGCCACCCGATATGCTTCCGGTAGTTGTTCTATGGCCTCATATAGCAGCCGGATTTGCTCTCTTCGGATTAGGCCCTGTTCTGGATTCCACATTTGGTACTGCTCTTGGGCATGTCCGTTAACAAGAAACATTGGCTGAAGGGCCTCTATTTCGGATTCCTCCATGACCTCCGTGCGATACGCTTTTCGCAAGTTGGTGCGTGCCAAGTTGACCCCAATAGCACACAACCAAGTAGAAAACTTAGCCTCACCTCTGAACTGGTCAATCCTGAGCAATGCCTGAAGAAACGTTTCTTGTACCAAGTTCTGAACTTCGTCTGGATCTCTGATTAAGCGAGCAATACACCGATACAATTTGGGCGTTTCTTCTCGAACCATGCGCGTTATCGCCGCATCGTCCCTGTTGCGGAGGGCCTCTAGATGGCTTAGTTGATCGGTATAGGTATTTGTTCCAGGCAAGCAAATAGTACGGTTCGAACCATGCGTGTGATCACCACATCGTCCCTATTACGGAGAGGGTCTAAATAGTTTAGTTGATCGGTATAGGTATTTGTTACAGCCCAAGATAGAAATGCCGATTCGCCCCAAACGTGCGTTAACAAATGCAAAGATCGCCTCTTGATAAGCGAAGCGTCATGCCTCTTTACGTCCCGAATCAAGATAAAACAGGTTCTTTTAATCCATTGTAAATAGGCGCCTTAGATGATGGTAATCTGGAGGGTGTATTTGACGTTTTTGATCATCGAAACCCCCATCACGCCAAGTCCTTGCACCACTACCTTGTATGTGCCATTTTCGGGCAGGTCAATGGTTTGCGCACCCGTGCCTTCATCCAGCAATATTGTTCCATCTTCGTCCCCTTGCATTACCAAAAAACCCACCTTGCTGCTCGTCGTTTTGAGTTTAACCTGCAATCGTTGCCCACCTTTAGCACGAAACATATAGGTATGTATTCCTTCCACATTCAGTAGCGTACCCTTTGCCGTCGCACTATTGGCTCCCTTTGCGAACCGCACCTGTTTGCTGAACGTGGGTTGCGAAAACGTGGTAACGGCACAGAACAAGGTTAGTACAAAAAAAAGAATGGTCGTTTTCATATAATACAATGTTTTAGGGATTTTATGGTGTTTCTTTTTCTCGTGTTGTTTACGCACTCATTGTTTGGGTTTGTCGTAGAAAATTTAAGGTTTGGGTTGCGATTCCTTTTGGATCTAAACCGACTTCCGCATAAAGCTCGTCTTGTGTGCCATGTTCTACGAACGTATCGGGTAGTCCAAGCCGGAGAACATCGGCTTTATACCCATGATCGCACATCCATTCCAAGACAGCACTTCCGGCTCCGCCTTGAACGACGCCATCTTCTATGGTGACAACCGTGTCGTAGGTGGAGAAGACCTCTTCGAGGAGGGGCGCATCCAAAGGTTTCACAAACCGTAGGTCGTAATGTGCGGCCTCGACACCGGCTTCTTGAAGGAGGAGACGGACTTTGTGAACAGACTGTCCGATCGCACCATAGCTTAGAATCGCCAGATCAGTTCCATTCGCTACTTTGCGACCTGTTCCAAGTGGTATTTCCTCGAAGGGCGCCCGCTGGTCTGCTGGTGTTCCGCCTCTTGGATACCGAATGGCGTATGGGCCTTTTTCGTATATACTGGCCGAGTACATCAGGTTACGGAGGTCTTGGGCCTCCATAGGTGCGGCGACCACCAAATTTTGAACACAACGGAGGAAAGGAATGTCTAATACGCCGTGATGCGTTGCGCCATCAGCGCCCACCAATCCGGCACGATCCATACAGAACACGACCGGAAGGTCTTGCAAGGCTACGTCATGAATAATGCCATCATATGCCCGTTGTAAAAAACTGGAATAGATGGCCACAAACGGTTTTAGCCCTTGTGTTGCCATTCCTGCAGCTTCTACAACGGCGTGCATCTCGGCAATACCCACATCAAAGGCGCGATTGGGCATTTGCTTCATCATCTTACTCAGACCTGTTCCACTGGGCATGGCCGCCGTAATACCTACAATTTTAGGGTTTTCTTGGGCCAATTCTAGGATGGCATCCCCAAAAATATCTTGCCAATTCGGGATTTTACGTTTACCCGGATCTGGTTTGACCAACGATTCTCCGGTAAGTTTATCGAAGGGCGAGCTTTGAGCGTGCCACTTGAGTTGGTCTTGCTCGGCAGGTGCAAAACCCTTTCCTTTGACGGTCATGCAATGCAGCAAAATAGGGCCTTTTAGGTCTTTTAGGTCGTCCAAAATTTTGGCGAGTTGTACAACATCGTGGCCATCCACGGGGCCAAAATACCGGAAGCCGAGTGCCTCGAATAGCCCACCCGGTGTTAAGGCGGCCTTCATGCCATTTTCGATCCGTCCGATGAAACGTTGCATGGTTCCACCACCTTTCCCCTTCATTTTTTCAAGAAGATCCCACACCTCGTCACGTAGTGTATTCCAGCCTTTTCCGGCAGTGATCTCAGCCAAGTACTCGTTCAGTGCGCCCACGTTGGGGTCAATAGACATGCGGTTATCGTTCAAGATCACCAACAAATCGGACTTGGCGGTTCCGGCATTGTTCAGCCCTTCAAAAGCCAAGCCTCCAGTCAGCGAGCCATCACCGATAATGGCCACCACTTTTTGGTCTGTACCCGAAATGTCGCGTGCCTTCGCCATCCCCAAAGCTGCGGAGATGGACGTGGAAGCATGGCCAACCCCAAAGGTATCAAACTCGGACTCGGAGCGCTTTGGAAATCCCGAAATGCCTTGGTATTTGCGGTTGGAGTGGAAAACGTCGCGCCTACCAGTTAGGATTTTATGGCCATATGCCTGATGACCCACATCCCAAACAATCTGGTCTTTGGGGGTGTTGTACATGTAATGTAGGGCAACCGTCAGTTCAACCACACCAAGCGAAGCGGCAAAGTGCCCACCATGCACAGAGATGATGTCAATGATGTATTGTCTTAGCTCTTCAGCAACTTGTGGCAATTTTTCTATGGGCAATTCGCGCAGAATGTGTGGTTGGTCTATCTGTGCGAGCATAGGGCCGGGGATATGAGCGGTTTGGCGTTCTGTCATAAAATCAGGGAGAATAAAAACTTAGGAGGGTTCTAAGAATCGTTTTTCGATACGCAGTTGGGCTTCTTGCAGGCGAACTTCACAGAAATCCGCAAGAGATAAGCCTTGCTCATACAGCGTGAGCGCTTCTTCTAAGGCGATCGGTTGCTCAAGTGTGCGGACAATCTGTTCTAACGCTTGGATGGCTTCGCTAAAAGTGTATTCAGAAGGATCCTGGGCCATAAACGTTTGAGGATTTGATTGTTTTGCAAAGTTTCGTCGGGGTATTGTTGTGTCGTTATCGTAATAAGTCATTTCCGAAAAACATGGGCGATAAAACGAATCTTACTCGGATTTGTTCGCCACTTGCTGTACTTCTTTTCCAACAACAGCCTCAAGGTAAAAACCAAGAGCAAGATTTATCACGGTCTTGTGTTGCAAATTTCGGGTAAAGTATCGGGAATTGCAAGCCAAATTTATGTTCTCATCTCCAAAGAACCACCGCTTAACGATCTGCCGTGGTTTCTGTAACGGTTACGGGCACATCTCCATCAATAAAATGCAAGGTAAGGGTTTGGTCTGGCTGGGCTTGGTCGGCACGCAAGACCATTTCCTTTCCTTGGAAAACCTGCACATACCCCCGTTTTAGCGGAGCATTGGGATCAAGATGGCGTAATTGGCTCTCCCATAATTGTAGAACGGCACGGGATTGCTCCAATTGGAAGCGTGCCGAGCGTTGTAATTGCTGGCGAAGCTCTGTAACGCGCCGCGTTTGCTCCTCAAGGATCAACCGAGGGCGATTGAGCGCATAGGATGCGCGAAGGCTCCGTAGGCGCTCTTGTGCCTGTTCTATCCGTCGGGCAACCCGAATTTTGGCCGTATATCGCAGGTTCTGGAGAAGTTGTAAGACCTCTCTTTGGTCGGGTGTTGCCAATTCGGCAGCATTGGATGGGGTTGCCGCCCGTACATCTGCTACAAAATCCGCTATTGTAAAGTCCGTTTCATGGCCAACGGCACTCATGACCGGAATCCGGCTGTGATAGATGGCGCGGGCTACCGCCTCTTCGTTGAAGGCCCAAAGGTCTTCGATACTTCCGCCACCGCGCCCAATAATAACCACATCGGGAGGCCCAGATTGTGTATTTAGCTGGTAAAGCGCACGCGAGATTTCGTCGGCGGCACCTGCACCTTGTACGGCAACCGGAATCAAAACGACCTGCACCGCCGGAAATCGCTGCTGGATCACCCGTAGCATGTCTTGGATGGCCGCACCGGTTTCACTGGTGATTATACCGATTTTTTGGGGAAATCGCGGGATTTTTCTTTTTCTTTGTGGATCGAAGAAGCCTTCTGCGGCCAATTTTTTTTTGAGAGCCTCGAAAGCAAGGTTTAGATCACCTTCTCCTGCCGGACGCATGGACTTTACGACAAAGGAGTACGTGCCTCGCGGCGGATAGATGGAGAGTGCGCCGTGTGCCACCACTTTCATCCCATCGCGCGGGGTGAAAAACAAATATCTGCGGTTAAATTGCCACAATGCGCACGAAATTTGGGAGTGGGTGTCTTTAAGGCTGAAGTATAAATGCCCAGACGTATGTGCTTTAAAATTAGAAATCTCGCCCTCTACCCACAGATCGGAGAACGTATCTTCGACCACTTCCTTTAGGGAACCGTTTAGGTCGGATACCGAGATAATGTTGTGTTCTGGCATGTATTATCCAAACTTTTTTAAAGTCGTTGCGACGCTTTCGGCATACGAAGATCCAAACAACAGCAAATGGTTAAGCAGATGATACAAATTATAGAGCGGTTTTCTTTCCTCAAATCCAGATGCGAATGGCCAAGCAAATTGATAGCTTTCGTAAAAAACCGATGAAAATCCTCCGAACAAGGTGGTCATGGCAAGGTCGGTTTCGCGATCACCATAATATACGGCTGGATCTATCACCGCAGGGCCATTTGGGGTAAAACAAACATTTCCATGCCATAAATCACCATGCAAGAGAGAAGCCGGAGGATGTTTGGGAAGGATTTGTGGTAGTGCTTTACATAATGACTGAAAGGGAATCTCCCATGTTGCAGGCCAACGTTTGGCTTTTCGGCAACGCTCCGCCATTGGCCACAGTCTGTTTTCAAGAAAGAAAGTAGGCCAATCGGTTTGCCACGAATTTAGTTGCCTTGTTCGCCCAATAAAATTGTGGGATTGGAAGCCATATGCAGCGGTTGGGCTAAAGCTTTGGTGAAGTTTTGCAAGACCTTCACCAAATTTTCTGAAGTGCTCCTCGGTTGCTTTAACGGGTTCGAGCCATTCCAAAACCAGAATACCAGATTCTTGCGCCACCACATACGGAACGATGAGGCCAGAATGGGCCTGCTTGAGGGCCGCCAATCCTTGGGCCTCGCTCTTAAAAGTGTCGGATACGCCGCTCGTGAGTCCGGTCTTTGCAAAATACACATTTGTGGATGTGCGTACATGCCACGCCTCGGCAATGTCTCCACCGGATACGGGAGAAACTGCCATCACTTGTTCCGAAAGTGCCTTTGAAAGATGCCTGATCTGGCTGGGGTGCATAAGTTTATATAGTGTGATTTTAGAAGATAAGCCCAAGCCTTGGGGTTCTTTATGTCTTTATTTTTAATTGGATTTTATGGAACCGCATAAGTAAAATTCCGAGAGATACTAAACGTGGGGAGTGGCGTTTTTTATGTGGGCAAATTCTTCGCAGGTAATGTGGGTTGAATTGAGTTCTGGCGTGGGTACATTGCCATGCGTGTTCACCGGCATTAATCGTAAGTTTTGCAGAAATCGAGTGGTTTGTTTCCGAAATGAACCGAAACTATTTTTAAAACGCCTTTCCGCTGTCTATTATATTACACACCTTGTGCAACCGATTCCAGACAGTTCGCATCCATAAAAGAGCGGTTCTAAGCCAAAAAAAGGCTTTAGGAAGCGTGGATCGGTTTTTGTTATGTCGTTTTATACTCGCCCCATTACCAAAAAGCGTCTTATGAAAACAATGAAAAACTTCGTGGTCGGTCTCTTGGGTTTGCTTGGACTATGGATGTTACCTATTACGCTTTGGGCACAAGATGACGGATCAGAAACCTTGCGGAAAATTGAATCCGGATTTTCCAACAACGATATGCGAATGGTTTTGCAATTTGCGTCTGATCCAATATTTGTTCGGACACCGGATGACAATGCTTCTTATAGCCCCGTTCAGGCGCGTTATGTATTGGAGAACTTTTTTAGAACACAGCCGGCGCGTGGATTTCGGTTTACCGATCTCTCGCCGGGGAAAAATGCGGCTTTTGCTACGGGTGAATTTCGTTCTCGAAATGGCCAATCCATGCGTATTTATGTCCGCCTCCGCCGAAACGGGAGTTCGATGGAACTGAAAGAAGTGCGGATTACCCCATCCTAAGTTGGATGAAAATTTGTACATTGGGGCAGGACATCAGGTTCAGCCCTTTTTTGTTTGCATAAGTTTGGCGGAATAATATCCTTTTAATGCGTAACAGAATAAAAAGGGCTTAAGTCCTTTAAAAATAATATTTGGACAATTTGATTCATAAGCTGTATTAGCCAATTTAGACACTTGCATATGTCTTGGGGTATATCAAAACGTATTTCTGCATGGTGGATCATTGCCCTCTTTTTGGCAACGGTATGGTCTGTTACGGCCATATTGCGGCCTGTTGTACATGCCGTGAAGCAACCAACATTGCAGGAAGCACTTGCGGTCATTCAGTCTGATTTCTCCGCGCGTATTTTGCAGATGGAAGCCCAGCGCCGGCGAGTGGCTGCCGAGCCTTTTGTTTTGCGTTGTTTAGAACAGGTAACCGCTGGCGACCATATCGAACATCTTTCTCCGGCCCAAAAGGAGGCTATTGACTGGTTTAGCACATTCCAGGACTTCGACGAACGGCAAATGGCGATAGAGTTGTACGATGTAGAGTACAAACTTTTGGCGTGGCGCGGTGTCAGTTTGCCCCTTCAAGACGCCGAGCGTTTGGCGCCCTTCCCCACAAAGACCACCTATCGGGTTTATACGGCGGCCCAAGATGGTCTCTTGGCATTGGAACAATGGACACCCGTATATCGCCGATCAACAGTGGTGGGTGGTATTCGGGTGGTGTACCTCATCAATGTCCCCACTTCCGCACAAGGCTCTAATTTACCCGATTTTCGGTTGGAGGACATTTGGCAACAAAAAACCATGCGCCCCGTGCGTGTGGATTGGCGGACGAAAAGCGCCCATGCTGCAAATCCAAAACAAGGCGTTGGTCTTTTGCGAACACCTGAGGGAACGGTTTTGGGTGAAGTTCAGGTTTTTGCAGTGGTAGAAACCGAACGACCGAATGAAGCGACTGGCATTCAGGACATTGCGGTTTTCTGGGGCGTTTTGTTTTGGGGATGGTTGGTTTTTGGCTTTTTCGTTGCTGTGAAGCCTATCGAAAAACGTTTTGGCGGTTGGGCTGGTCATGGGGTTTGGGGTTTGGGACTTTTGGCATTGTGGGGATTTCGGTATTGGTTGATCTTTAAAGAAGTCCCCAAACGCTGGTTGCTGGGTGTGCCGATCAGTGGGCAGTTGTATGATCCAAGATATTTGGCCTCAGATCTGGGCATGGGATTAATGCAGTCTATTGGTGATCTGGCCATTTCTGCTTTTTTTGTGTGGATGTCCGTCTTTTTGTGGACGGATCGGCTACTCCAAATACAAAACCGTCCGTTTAAAAACAAAGCCACCTCGTCAACTTGGCTTCCTAAACTTACGTTTCTTGTCTGGGGTCTGGCCCTCGCTTTGCTGATAAAGATCGGGTGGTTGGGATTTTCGATGGTGGTAGAACGTTCTGTTTCCGATTCTATCTTGGATTATTTGGCGTGGACGGGCTTGATGCCACCCGTCACCATTATGTTGGTTTATTGTAGTTTGTTGTTACTTGCACTTGCTATACTCTTGGCTGCAACGGTTTTGATGCGATTTTGCCTTCATAAAAGTGGCATTCTATGGCCTAATAGACCCAAGTACCTCGATGTTGGTGTATTGATTTTGTGGATGCTGGTTCTAAAGGTTTTTGAATGGTGGGGATTTTTAAGCTCTTTCCAAATAAATGGCTTGGGTGAGTGGCTTTTGGCCGGAGGTGCGTTAGGGGCGATGTGGTTCTGGAAGCGCGATGCCGAATTGCCCTTGCGGTTGCTCCACCTGCGGAGTTTATTGCTCTTGCTGTTTGTCGGGGTTGTGTTTACGTATCCCACCATTTATCAAGCACTTCGGCTAAAATTGGAACGTCAAATGGAATTGGTGGCGGACGATTTTGCGCAGGGTGAGGAAGAACAGATTTTGGGTGCGTTAGAACAAACCATTTTCGATACGCGGCGTAGCAATCCTGTTTTCAAGTCTTTCGATAAGGTTACAGCAGATTCAAGTCTGGCAGTTGGTATTCTAAATCGGTTAACAGAAGAACTTAATACGTTGAATCAAGGTGATTTTGAAACCTCGATTGGTTTTTTTGATCTTAAGAATTCCCCGTTGTTTTTAAAAGGGCTGGGTGGTGGACGGGATGCGCAACGGTCGCGGCTGCTACAATCTGGCTTGTCGGATTTTCTGGCGCTCAAAGATGCTTTCCACAGCTCGGAAAAAGCAGATCAATTGGTACAGCGTGTATCGCAGCAACAAAATGGCCAATTTCAATACGAAGGCATAGCCCCTTTAACCGAACGAGGTGAAGCCATTGGTTGGGTAATGATTAGGGCAGAACAACGGATTCGTTATGCCGGAGAAAATTCATTTGTTCGGACTTCGGACGAGGTGATCCAGCGCGAGGGTTGGCGAAGGAAGTTGGCAGTGGCTGAATACCAAAACGGTATTTTAGTGCGTGGACAGGGAGGCCCCTTCATTAAAACACGCTTACCCGATGAGATCGTCCGACAGTTCGATCATAAAGATCGTTATTGGAAAGAGGAAAAGGTATATGATCAGGCATACAATACGTTTTATCATAATCCCTATATGCCGGGGTCGAGGGTTTTTTCCAATAAAGTCATCGCTGTACGTACACCTGCTACAAATCCCTATGATCACTTGTACTACCTATTGCGGATTATTGTATCGGGGTTGTGGTTGCTCTTTCCTGTTTTTACAATTGGCTTGGTTTTTCGATTTAGGAAGGGGTTTTTGCCCATGCCCCGCCGACAGTTTCGGGACAAGGTGCTGAACGCCTTCTTGGTGGTTGGTGTGGTCTCGGTGGTGACGATGGGTATTTTGGGGCAGCAGGTGGTGACCCGCGAAAACCGAGAAACCCTCCGCGAAAACTTGGAACGGCGTTTAGACCGAACCGCAGAGGCACTTCAGGTACAATATAGCCGAAACGTGCCAGCATGGGAAATCTTAACGGGTATTCTAAGCCGCAACCGCTTAGACTCGTTGGCCACCAACCTGAGTTTAGACATGAGTGTGTATCGAGGCGCGGAGTTGGTTGCCTCCACACGCTCAGACTTGGTTCGGGAACGCTTGGTGCCCATTCGGTTGCCAATCGAAGCCTACGAGCAATTGTACCTCCAAACGCTCCGAAGTGCATACGTGGAAAGTAAAGGGAGAGCGGGCAATTATACGATTGGCTATCGGGCACTGTCGGACGAAAATGGGGTGCCGCGTTATACTTTTTCCGTTTTGATGATCTCGGAGCAAGAGCAAGTGCTGGAGGAGCGGGCTAGAACGACGGCGTATCTCTTTGGTGCGTTGTTACTTTTGATGTTCTTGGTGATGATAACGGTAACGGTTTTGGCAAATGCACTTACACGACCATTAAGTGGTTTGCGCCAGGGTCTGGAAACTGTTGCAAGTGGACGTTTTGATGCGAAAATTGCGGTGACTTCGCACGATGAAGTGGGTGAATTGGTGGAAACCTTCAATGATATGCAACAACAATTATCCGATAGCCGCGAAAAATTGGGCTTGCAAGAGCGGCAATTGGCTTGGAGCGAGATGGCACGTCAGGTGGCGCACGAAATCAAAAACCCGCTAACACCCATGAAACTCTCCTTACAACACCTGAAACGTGCGCAAAAAACGATTGATATGAACGATGAAGACGAACGGGCACGCTTCGAGCTTATGTTTCATCGGATCACGGCCACCTTAGACGAGCAAATAGACTCCTTAACCAATATTGCAAACTCGTTTTCCACATTTGCCCGGTTGCCCAAGCGGGTCTTGGAAAGATTGGAGCTAAATCTTGCCGTGGAGGAATGTATCTCACTGATGGAAAGAAGTGATGGTTATGAATTGCTCTTTACACATACCGATAACGAAATTTGGGTGATGGCAGACCGCGAGGAGTTGCGGCGTATCTTCTTGAACCTGATTAAGAATGCACTACAAGCCATGCCAGAGGGCGGTACCGTTCGTATGCACGCCGGCCTTTGCACCCACTTAAGCGGCAAACCTATGGCCTTTTGCGAGGTTCGCGACACGGGAACAGGTATCCCAGAAGCCTTGCAAGACAAAATTTTTCAACCGAATTTCTCTACCAAAACCAGTGGAATGGGGCTGGGATTGGCCATTGTTCGCAAAAGTATCGAAGACCTTGGCGGACAAATTACTTTTACGACCAAGCAAAACGAGGGGACTACTTTTCGGGTGGAATTGCCACTCGCCCCATGAAAAACCGCCCTGCAAAAGCATAAGCGGTGCATCTTTTTGGTGTGGGTTGAGGGTTGTGCCTTAATCCATAACCTGCGTTAAGGAACAGTAGTTCACGTATTCTTTTGACTAAAACGGAATTTGCCTCATTTCTCCTTCTTCAATCCATACCAAAATTGCCCCCAAAACGATTTTGGGAACTGCTCAATATCGTCGAAGCCCAAGGGAATGTCGCGTCCACTCGAAGGGATATAATCGGTTCTGAACAAGTAATCCCAGATGCTAAGCGTTAGTCCAAAGTTTACGCCATAGGGATGCTCTCCTGGCATGGCCTTTGCATGATGCCAAATGTGCATTTGTGGATTGTTGAAAATGTATTTTAAAGGCCCAAGTGGTACATTAATGTTTGCATGGTTAAAATGTCCTATCACCAAAGTTGCCAAATAAACCAAAAAGAAGTCAGAGATTCCAAAGCCAATCATCGCTAATGGTATATATTGTATGGTGCTATATACAATATTCTCCATCCAATGATAACGTAGGTGCGCCGCAAATCCCATTTGTTCTACAGAATGGTGTACCTTGTGGAAGTTCCACAAAAAAGGAATCCGATGAAGTAAAATATGGGTGTTCCATTGGATAAAATCACGTACAACAAATAGCGTAAGTAATTGCGCCCATATTGCCCAACTGCGAATCTCTATGGCAACCAAGTTTTTAATGCCAAAATTCCCCAAGAAATCGTTAAAGGCCACCACCACCACATCCGAGATAGCTGCATAACCTATCAATGAGAAGAGGAAAAAGTTGAAAAACATGTAGAAGAAATCCAACCAAAAGTCTTGCCTAAATTTGGGTTGATCTTTCCGCCAAGGTGTTAGCCACTCCAACAACAAAAAAAACGCAGAGACGGCCAGAAGCCAATAAAAGATGTTGTCCCAAGAAGGGTTGAGGATGGTCTCCATCAAATAATGGGCGTACGCAAGGTAGCCTTCCTGTAAGATTTGGAGGTATCGTTCCATGATGAATGATGGTTTTGTTTATACTTGTTACTACAAGTTACAACAGATTTTAATTCAATGGAAGACTTTAACACGCGATTCAAGAATACACAAACGCAAATAGACGGTTCAGCGCCGTTTAATGGTTCCTTGCATCTCAATGTGGCCAATGCGTCCAAACCGTTTATCCAGTTCTTCGATCGGGATGCGGATGATGGTTGGGCGTCCGTGTGGGCAAGCATAGGGCATTTCGCAGGCCATGAGTTGTGCATATAAAGCCCGAATTTCAGTGTCCGTAAGTCTTTTTCCTGTTTTAATGGCCGCCCGACAGGCCAAACTCTTGGCTAGGTTGTCCCGCCCTTTTAGATTAAGCTCGTCTCGGTAGGACTTAAATTGCTCAAGAACTTCTTCTAACATGGCTCCTTCCCGCCCCGGAGGAATGTCGGCGGGTATATTTGTAAGCATTACAGAGCGTCCAGAGAGGGTCTCAAATCCAAACCCCAAGTTCAGTAAATCGGGCTGGAGTTCCAAAACAAGGGCAAAGTCACCGGGTTGGAAAGAAATAGTATGCGGAAAAAGCAGGTGTTGGGAGGGCGCTTGTCCGGTTGTCATTTGTTTGAGAAAGCGCTCGTAGAGGATACGTTCATGCGCTGCATGTTGGTCTAAGATGGCCAACCCTTGCTCGGTTTGGGAAAGAATGTACTTGTCATGTAATTGCCAAACGCGGTCACTGAATTGCTCCGTTTGCGGTGGCATGGCGACTTCGGGCGAGGGGACTGGGGTGGATAAACCGCCATAAAGTTCATCATTTGCCTTGCGGAAGTCACCCTTAAAGAGGTCGTCTGGTCGCTTGGGCGGCGTATAACTTCCGGTGTTTCGTGGTGCGACCCAACCCTGAGTGGCTTTTGTTTGGAAGGAAGGATTTTCTCGAAAGTTGGGTTCAGCGCGTATCTCTGCGGATGGATTTTTGGGGAGTGCATTTGGTCTTTCTACCCATCTTCCAGCATCAAAGGTGATGTCGGGGCTAATATCTAATTCCCCCAAAGCACGTTTAACGCCACTCCGTAACAATCCAAAAAGCCCACTTTCATCATCAAACTGTACTTCTGTTTTTGTTGGGTGGACATTCACATCTACATGGGCTGGGTCTAATTCGATAAATAAAACAAAAAACGGATATGCTCCACGCGGCAATAAATCACCATACCCCAACTGGACGGCTTGCTCCAAACGATGATTTTTTATAAATCGGCGATTAACGAATAAGAACTGTTCGCCTCTTGTTTTTCGGGTAAAGTCTGGTTTGGAGATGTAACCTGTAACACGAATGTGCGCGACCTCCTCGGAAATCGGGATGAGGTTGTGAATGGGTATCGAAAACAGGTCAGCGATTCTTTGTTGCAAACCGGACGACCCTTCCCGCATGGGGAGTTCGTAAATCTCACGATCGTCGTGATGGAGGCTAAAAGCCATGTCTGGCTGGGAGAGTGCAATAAACTGAAAGACCTCGGTGATGCGCTTAAACTCTGTTGCAGGCGATTTTAGGAAATTTCGGCGTGCGGGCACATTATAGAACAAATTCCGAATGGCAAAAGTGGTTCCATTTGGGGTTGCGATAGGCATTATGGGGCTAAATTCAGAGCCGTCCACCCGCACCCTTGTACCTGTTTCATCCTGAATACGTTTTGTTCGGAGTTCTACCTGTGCTACTGCAGCAATGGAGGCCAAGGCTTCACCACGGAATCCCATCGTTCGGATCCGCTCAAGGTCTTCGATAGACTTTATTTTACTGGTTGCATGGCGTAAAAAACACGAAACTGCATCTTCCCGTGACATCCCACAGCCATCATCTTGCACTTGAATGAGTTCGCTTCCAGCTTTTTTGATGCGTAAAGAAATGCGAGACGCACCTGCATCAACGCTATTTTCCATCAGTTCTTTTATGGCGCTTGCCGGACGTTGCACCACCTCGCCGGCTGCAATTTTGTTCGCCAAATGAGGCGACATCACGCGAATAATGCCAGAATCTGATTCGGAGTTTTTTTCGAGAGGCATATGTGGATGCTTGTTGGGATGAAGATGTATAGGTGAATATTGAGTGAGACACCAAAACCTTTCCAAAAAGTTCCTGCATCTTGCGATCATCACCTTGGGATGTTCCCGCATTTTGCTTTCGAAATTCATGTTACAGAGTTGTTCATTGTTCTATCATAAATACCTCTATAATTGATATGCTAAGAGGTAAATTATAGAGAGGTCTATAATTCGTCATTTTTTAGTTACGGTTGTAAAATGCTTAAAATATTTGTATTTGTCCTTGTGTTCTTGGGTGCATTAATTGAAGTTTCTTATGCCCAAAAAAACATTCAAAACCAAACGTTAATGTGGGAGACTTTTAGCGTGTCGGGTGCGATTAAAAAGTACCCAGTCCAGATTGAACTTCAGCAGCGGCATTACATAAATCCGATTGCACAGCATCAATTTCTGGTGAGGGGACAAGTTGGAAAATCAATCAGTCATAATTGGCGTATTGCACTGGGGGGTGCTTTTTTTCTCCAAAGCCCAAACGATCCAAAAACAACACACCGCTTGGCCGTTCCAGAAATTCGGCCTCATGTAGAAGCTGTTTACCAACAAAATGCCTCAAAAACAAACATTAGCCACCGATACCGTTTAGAGACTCGGATTTACCACAAGCAATCTCCAGATAAAAAAGAGCTTGTGGATGGTTATTTCTACAATAATATGAGGCTTAGATATAGATTACAAGCAGTTATCCCTACGACTCGTTTTTTGTCTAAACATGTCGCTATTAATGTGAGTAATGAAGTACACTTAAACATAGGAGAGAAGATAAAATACAATGTTTTTGATCAGAATCGGCTTTATGGTGGCCTCGCGGTTAGTCGTCGGAAAAGTCAATATGAAGTTGGCTATTTGAATTGGTTTCAGCAACAAAGCTCTGGCATTGATTTTTATAATAGACATATCCTTCGTTTAGGATTTAATTATAAAATGTGAAAAATATCATGATAACTCCGCTGAGATGATATACAAAGTCTGTAATTTGTAAGTCCTTAAATGCTAAATAAAATGTTTTAATATCCGACACGCCTTGCTAAAGTGACAATAGCGTTAATACATGATGTAAAGTTTAGGTATGATACAGTCTAAGCCTTCTCCGATAGATCACGACGGTCTTTTTAAAGAATTGATCCGTGTGTTCACGTTTGAGTTTCTGGAGTTGTTTGTCCCAGAGTTATCTATTGACATAGACCGAACTTCTTTCGAGTTTTTAGACAAGGAATTGTTGCAGGTTTTGGATCAAGGTGATCGTAAAGAAGTTGATTTATTGGTTAAGACCCGTTTTAAGGGTGAACCTGTATTTTTCTTGATTCACTTCGAGGTTCAATCGTCGCACCAAAATTGGTCACCTCGTCGTATGTTTCAATATGCATCACGTTTATACGAGCGCTTTTCACTACCGATCTATCCAATAGCGCTTTTGACGTGGGATTCTCCGCAGAAAGCCGCCTCAAGTGCATTCTCATTTGGTTTTCCACATCTGAAGGTTCTGGAGTTCAATTTCCACACCATTCAACTCAACCGTTTGCCTTGGCGTGCGTTTATGCGGATAGAGAATCCGGTAGCGACGGCCTTGATGGCGAAGATGGATATCCCGAAGTCGGATCGTCCGAAAGTGAAATTGGAATATCTTCGTATGATTACGACGTTGAAGATAGATGTAACGAAATCGGCCTTGATCTGGCAATTTATGGAAACGTATCTTCGGTTAAATGCACAAGAGGAACAAATGGCCCAACAGTTGATACAAACGGAACTTCCACCAGAAAAACAAAACGAGATGAGGCTTTATAATACTTCTTTTCATGAGAAAGGCAGAACTGAAGGCAGAACTGAAGGTGAACGTCTTGCCAAGTTATCAACACTAAGCCGTTTAGTCGAGCGCAAGTTTGGGGAATCGGTATTGGCTTTGCACAAAGAAAAAATCGAGGAACTACCGATTACCGAAATTGATGCCCTTTTTGATGTGGCCATTTTCTTTGACGATGCCTCCGAACTTGCTGCGTGGTTTAAGCAATAGATTTTAGGAGTTATTTATTTGGGAACAACTGGTGTATTGGTGTTTAAAAGTTATTTTCGCGAAACCCACCAAAGGCGTATCGCCATTAAAATAGACAAAATATACCCAATAAAACTGATGGTCGGCATTCCCAAAGTGTGGTGCGGCATTGGTGCTAACAAAGAAAGGGAAGAGCCTAAAAATAGAGCAGAAGTAATGAGGGCGAGTGTGAGATGGTTTGCACCTCGATGCATTTTCTCAAGGATTGGGTCGAAGCCGTGGTGTTCTATTTGAACCTTAAGCCGCCCTTTTCGGAGTTGACGCATAATCTCGCGCCCTTCAATCGGCAAGGACTTAAAAAGCATCCAAAATTCTAAGCTATCGTTCCATAGCTCCGGAACAATTTTGTTTGGCATAAAACGATCGGCCACCAAGCGTACCCCAAAAGGTTTTATGAATTCCATCGTTTGGAAGTTTGGTGCAATCACTTTTCCAATCCCTTCTAACATCGCCAAAGCCCTTAAAATCAGGAAGATACTACCCGGAACCCGCATTCGGTTTTCGTACATGATTTTCTGTAATTGGGTAGCCAAAGCTGCCATATTAGACTCGGAAACCTGAAGGGAGGCGTAGTCTTCTATGATTTCGTTCAGGTCATATTCCAACTGCCGGACATCTTTGATCTCGTCATCCACCGCGAGACGACGTAGGTAAAACGCTGTAGCGCGTGCATCACGGCGGGCCATACTGATAAAAATGCCGGCAAAGTTTTGTTTGTCCGAGTCCATCAAAGACCCCACCATCCCAAAGTCAATCAAGCAAATTACACCATCTGGCCGAACCAAGATATTCCCCGGATGAGGGTCTGCATGGAAATACCCGTGTTCAAAAATTTGCCGCAGATAAATTCTCATCCCTTCTTCGGCGATTTTCTCTGGGTTAATGCCCCAAAGAGCCAACTTTTCAGTGTCTGTAATTTTGCAACCACGTACCCGTTCCAAGACCATCACGCGGCTTGTGGTAAGTTCTCGGTAGGCTTTAGGGATATAGAACGTCGTTTCATTTTTATAATAAGTCCGAAATTGGTCGTAATTACGCGCCTCATTGTTGTAGTCTAATTCCTTTTGCATGGTGCGCTCAAATGCCACAACCAGATCCATGACATTGGTGATGCCGACCCGCTCCAGAAAGTCTTTTGTTTTTTCAGTCAGGAACTTCAAGATTTCGAGGTCTGTTTGGATGAGCCGTGCCACATTAGGGCGTTGAACTTTAACCACCACCTCTGCTCCATTGGTCAGACGTGCCAAATGTACTTGCCCTATAGAAGCCGAGCCAATAGGGACATCTTCGAAATACGCAAAAAGGTTTGGAATAGCACTTCCCAATTCCTCTTCAATGATGCGCCGTGCGTCATCGGTAGGGAATGGGGGGACGTGACTTTGCAACTTCTCGAACTCTGTAATTAATTCATCCGGTAATAAGTCTGCTCTATTCGAAAGGACTTGCGCAAACTTTACATAGGTTGGGCCCAATTCCTCGGCCACCATTCGGATTCGTTCCCAGCGGCTATATTCCATCACGGGTCGTTCCTGTCGTATCCAGAGTGCCCGCCTGCGTTCCGACACCAAGCTTTTAAGGGCCGTCTCGGAGATCACTTCTTCAAAACCATATTTAAAAAGGACGCGAAGTATTTCACGAATACGCCTTATGTTTTGAAAGGTTTTTGTAAGCATGGTTCTGGTGTTTTGTGGCGAGTATTTGGGCTATTTGAGCCTTGTAAAGCCGTTATAGTTATTTACGGCCATAAGACAGGACATAGTCCGGCACGGGAATGTGATCCGGTAGGGCTTCGTCCTTGATAGGTGGGCCATAAACGGTTTGGATCGGAAGAATTCCTGCCCAATAAGGTAAGTCAAGGTCTTCTTGATCATCCTTTACACCTGCATTTCTAATCTTTGCGGATGCTTGTTCAATATTAATTCGTACAATCATGGTGGCCTTTAGCTCTTTTTCATTTGGGATGCGGGAGTCGTCCCATCGGTGGGGAATAAGGCGCTCCATAAAAAGAGCCGTGAAGCGCATTTTTTCCTCTGGGTTTTCAATTTTACCGCCCTTGCCGAATAACATTGCCGAGCGATAATTAACGGAGTGGTGAAAGGCAGACCTTGCCAGAATTAACGCATCGGTATGGGTGACGGTAATACAAACGGGCTCGCCAGCAGCGATGTGCCGCATCATCCGACTTGCGGACGAACCATGCAGTAGGAGATCGTCTCCGTCCCTTGCAATGAGCGTGGGGATCACCATCGGTTGGTCGTCAATCACAAATCCTACATGTCCGATCAAGGCTTCGTCCACGATCCGGTAAATGGTTTCGCGGTCGTAGTGGCCTCTTTCAGGGAGGCGGATAACGGTGTTTTTTTTTGACTTTGGGTTAGGGGTGTGCATTTGGTTTTGTGGTAAGAGGTTATAAAATAAGCCTCCACAAGGATTGTTGCGGAGGCTCCGATGCTTTTTTTCGCAACAAGTGGTTGATTATCGCTTAGCGAAAGCTTCCATAAAACGTACACTGGCTTCAATGCCTTTATGGAAGCGGTCTATGCCGTATTTTTCATTGGGCGAGTGGATGGCATCGGAATCTAAGCCAAAGCCCATGAGAACAGTATTCAGCCCTAAAATGTTTTTAAAATCTGCCACAATGGGGATAGAGCCACCCTCACGGGTGAAGACGGGCTTGCGGCCATAGACCCCTTCCATTGCCTCGCTTGCGGCTTGCATAGCGGGGTGGTGTATGTCCACCATAGCGGCATGGCCACCGTGTAAGGCCGTGAATTTAAGTTTCATGGTAGGTGGTGTATTTTCTTCAAAGTACTTGCGCAGCATCTCGGCCACCTCGTCTGGTTGTTGGTCTGGAACCAAGCGGCAGGAGATTTTTGCACCAGCTTTGGCCGGGAGGACGGTTTTGGCTCCTTCGCCTTGATAGCCGCCCCAAATGCCATTGAGGTCTAAGGTAGGGCGTGCGGTGATGCCTTCGAGGAGGGAATAACCGGCTTCGGTTCGGGTTTCAGCCACATCAACTTCTTCTTTCCAAGCGGCCTCATCAAAAGGTAGAGACGCAAATCCAGCACGTTCTTCATCCGAAAGGGTGCGAACGGCGTCGTAAAAGCCGGGTAAGGTGACGCGGTGGTCGGCATCATGTAGGTTGTTGATCAATCGGCACAATTCATTCAATGGGTTATGGATACCGCCGCCATAGACGCCAGAGTGTAAATCGCGATTTGGGCCAGTAAGTTCAACTTCTACATAAGCAAGACCACGTAATCCATATGTGATGCTGGGCACATCTTCGGCAAAAAGGGAAGTATCAGAAATCACCACAATATCGGCGGCCAACTTTTCTTGGTTTGCTTCGAGGAATTGCGAAAGGTGCGCAGATCCAACTTCCTCTTCGCCTTCAATGATGAATTTGAGGTTGACAGGTAATTGTCCTTCACCTTTTAACCATGCTTCAGCGGCTTTTACGTGCATAAACGCCTGCCCTTTGTCGTCGCAAGAGCCGCGTGCATAAATCAAACCATCTTTGATAACAGGTTCAAAAGGCGGGGAATCCCACAATTCCAACGGATCTGGCGGTTGAACGTCGTAGTGGCCATAGACCAAAACGGTCGGTAAGTTGGCATCACGGATATGCTCGGCAAAGACCACCGGATGTCCGGGGGTTGGCATAATTTCAACGTGGGACATACCAATGCCCCGTAGGTTGCTTGCTAACCATTCAGCGGCTTTCTTTACGTCCTCGGTATGGTTAGAGTCTGCACTCACCGAAGGGATCCGAAGCCATTCGAGAAGTTCTGAAACCTGCTGTTCTGCATGATCAGCGGCGTATTTTAAGGCTTTTTGCATAGTGGTTCAAGGTTTGGAATGCGAATATGTTGCCGGAAAGATACAATTAGAATGACGGTAATGTCTAAATTTTGGAAGCGTTTTCGGTGATTTTAAGAAGGCGCTGTACGGCATCACGGTCGGTTGCCTGCCAAGAAGTGTATTTTCCTGTTGGCGTTGTGATGGTTCTTCGGAGTGAGGCATGGAGTTCTTTTACACCTGTTTTCTGTAAGATTTCCACTGCATTTTCCGGTGAGATTCCACCACCGGGCAAGATGCCTATCCTTCCTCGTGCGACCCGAACCAATTGGGCTAGGTTTGGGACACCTGCTAATGCGGTGTCTTTTTGCCCTGATGTCAAAATTCTGCTAAAGCCTAAAGAAACAAGGATCTCAATAGCTTCTTCCATGTTAGGGACCTCGTCGAAGGCGCGGTGGAATGTTGTTTCGATCCCTTTTGCGGCCTCTAAAAGACCTTGACAGGCGAGTGTATCTATGGTTCCATTGGGCAATAGCGCACCAAAAACGACCCCCTCAACCCCTTCTTCGCGGCAAATGTGAAGGTCTTCTTGCATGATGGCGAATTCGTCGGGTGTATAGCAAAAGTTACCGCCTCGTGGTCGGATCAATACAAAAACAGGTAGATTCAAACGTTTCTTAACGGCACGAATCATACCAAGGCTGGGTGTGGTTCCGCCTTCGATGAGGTTCTCGCAAAGCTCAATGCGGTGAGCGCCGCCTTCTAAAGCAGCAATGGCGGACTTAAAATTTGATGTGCAAACTTCCAAGGTCATATAATTGCGTGGTATAGGGTGTGTATAGTGTTTGATGTTTGGTTTTATGCGACGTTGCCTTAGTTTAGAACCATTAAACAAAATATAGCAGATGCATTTAACAAAAACCATATTAGTGACGGGTGGTTGCGGCTTTATAGGCTCCGCCCTTGTTCGCTGGTTAATTCAAGAAACCCCTCATCGTGTTGTCAATATAGATGCCTTAACGTATGCGGGCAATCTGGCTACATTAGACTCGGTAGCACAATCTCCACGGTATGTTTTTGAACACGCAAATATTACCGATGCAACAGCTTTAGAACGTATTTTTACGACTTACCGCCCGGATGCAGTGATGCACCTTGCGGCAGAAAGCCACGTAGATCGCTCGATTGATGGCCCGGCGGCGTTTATTCAAACCAATATCGTGGGTACGTATCTCTTGCTCGAAGCAGCACGTACTTTTTGGATGAAGTTGACAGAGGCCCAGAAAAACACCTTCCGGTTTCTGCATGTCTCAACAGATGAAGTGTTTGGGTCTTTGGATACATCCGATTTTTTTCGCGAAGATACGCCGTATCAGCCCAATTCTCCGTACGCTGCAAGCAAAGCGGGATCCGATCACTTGGTGCGTGCGTGGTTCCACACCTATAAATTGCCGACCGTGACCACAAATTGCTCCAATAATTACGGCCCATATCAATTTCCGGAAAAACTAATTCCTATCGTCATCCTAAATGCCTTATCCGGTTCGGCGATTCCAATATATGGCAAAGGGGAAAATGTGCGGGATTGGCTTTTTGTGGAAGACCATGTTCGGGCGTTGTGGCAGGTTTTGGAAACGGGCGTCATCGGCGAAACCTATAATATTGGTGGGTGGAACGAGCAGTCTAACCTTGCGGTTGTAGAAGCCATTTGCAAGATATTAGACAAAGTCCGTCCGTCCTCAAAACCCTATGCCGACCTCATATCCTTTGTTGAAGATCGTCCGGGGCATGATTTTCGGTATGCCATGGATGCGCATAAAATTGCCCGTGAATTGGGCTGGAAACCAAAAGAAACCTTTGAATCTGGTTTACGGAAAACGGTGCTTTGGTATCTTGAAAACCAATCTTGGTGGCAGGACATTCTTTCTGGTGCTTACAAAATGGGCAGGTTAGGACTGCGGGCATAAATTTAAACCGAATAAACATGAAAGGAATTGTTTTGGCGGGTGGTACAGGTTCTCGTTTATGGCCTGTGACCTATGCAATCAGTAAACAACTTTTACCCGTTTACGATAAACCCATGATTTATTATCCGCTTTCTACTTTGATGTTGGCGGGTATTCGGGAGGTATTGGTGATTACGACGCCTCACGAGGCGCCGCTTTTCCGGCATCTTTTGGGAGATGGGACGCAGTGGGGGATGAACCTGCAATACGCTGTTCAGCCAGAGCCGGAAGGACTGGCACAAGCCTTTATCATTGGTCGAGAATTTATACAGAACCAAGCCGTCTGCCTAATCCTTGGCGACAATATTTTTTATGGCGCTGGTTTACAAGAAAAATTGAGTAGAGCAGCAAAACTTAAAACAGGTGGCGTGGTATTTGGTTATCAAGTAAAAGACCCGCATCGGTATGGGGTGGTTTCGTTCGATAACAATGGGAAAGCAACCTATATCGAGGAAAAACCTAAACATCCACGTTCCAATCATGCGGTTACAGGGCTGTATTTTTATGACAATCAGGTTGCCGATATTGCGGCATCACTCAAACCTTCTGCAAGGGGAGAATTGGAGATTACAGATGTAAACAATGTATATCTATCCAAGAATCAATTGGAGGTGATGCTTTTGGGACGCGGTTACGCTTGGTTGGATACAGGAACACACGAGTCTTTACTACAAGCCGCCAATTTTGTACAGACCATAGAAGAACGACAGGGACTAAAGATTGCGTGCCCAGAAGAAATTGCTTACGAAAATGGCTGGATATCCAAAGAACATCTTATGCATTTGGCCAAGAACCTCGAAAAAAGTACTTATGGGGCCTATCTAAGGGCATTTATCAATGCAAACTCCTACCTCCGATAGGCTCAAGCATCGGCTTTCGACATGATCAAGCACCAGATTGAAGATGGGAATACGTCGCCCGATGGGGCTTTCCTGTTAGCTCGGAAACGGTTTTATACTAAGAGACCGTCCCTTTGGGGCTAAATTGTAGTCTAATAATCTTGACAGTGCTAATAATCTTGACAGTGCTAATTTTGATCTCTCACTTTTTATTTAACCCATTACTCACGTAATTAAAAGAAAAAGTCAACCACACTTGTGATTGACTTTTTTGTTGGCGATCCGGACGAGACTCGAACTCGCGACCCCATGCGTGACAGGCATGTATTCTAACCAACTGAACTACCGGACCTTTTTTCTAAGGACTGAAATATATTAATATTTGGAGTGTCTGCGCAAGTACCCTTTCAATAAAAACAACAGATCAATAAAACCTTCACATTAGAAAGAGCGATAGGATACTGCTAACGTAAGAACACACATCTGTTTATAACGCGGATGTGGCCCAATGGCTGCCCCCATATATTGCCATTGTGTACCGAGGAGCGCCACTCTGTGCCCTCTGTCGGCTACGCCGTCGTCCACCAACCACTGTAGTACAAATCCTTCGACGTCATTTTGTCCATAAGCAATGTTCTCTCCAATCTCCCCCGACCATGTTCCAAATCGCTCCGCACGATTCCATACATGCCCGCTATCATGGCCTTTATGCCCGGTTGCGCCTGTTTTGCCTTGATCCCAAACGTGCTGATTGGCTGCCTTGGTGAGTCCTTGCGCCAGTGCTAAAGGGGGAAGCGGGGGCTGTGCCAAAAGTACCGATATGGCTTCTTTAACCGCCTTTGCGCCCTCGGTGGTTACAATTCGAGGCTGGTTTGGCAAACTTAAAATTGTACCGTGATAATGCGGCATCCAAGATTGAAGTTTGTGCGCATACAGCGCCGGATTTCTGCGAAGTTGATTGATTTCTGCCAAAAGCGTTGTCTCAAAGGTCGTATTGGGCATGGTGGGCGTGGAGTATGGCCTCAGCACATTGCATTGGGCGAAAAAAAATGCCCATAAAATTGTGCTCTTACGCCATTTTATATACACATTTTTATGTAACATGTTTTGGGGATCAAAACAAGGTCAAAAAAACACTTAAACAAATTGTTAAGATATTGAGAAAGCCTTAAATAACTTCTATCTTCCAAGTATAAAACAAAACCAAGTCTGGTTTCTGTATAACATCTGTAAACATAAACACTTATTTATAAGGGAGGACGCAAATGTCAGTTCAAGCAAAATACCAAGAGGTACTCGATTTGGGTGCTGCATTCCAAGCAACAGAGGGCAAAGTTGAAGAAGCCAATGGTGTTCTCAAAGTTTGGGGAACCGTTAAAACCCAAGGCCAAAAAGACGCTCTTTGGGACAAAATTAAAGCCATTGGTGGCCAAGCACCCGGCGACATTCAGGCAGACATCAAAGTATCTGGAGAAAGCCTTTCTCACGAAGTTGTTTCCGGCGATACATTGGGTAAAATTGCCAAGACCTATTTGGGCAGTGCTGCAAAGTACAAAGAAATTGCTGAATTCAACAATATCTCGAACCCAGACCTCATCAAAGTTGGTCAAGTGATTCGGATTCCCTAAGTTGACCAAGCGTTTGCTTTATCGCCTTCCGTGCAAGTTTCGGGAGGCATTTTTTTTGCCTCCATTTAGGGCACGGAGGTTAACCCATGTGCGTTTCGGTTTAATCAAACGTGTGTTATGGGGTTAATGATGGATGACCAATTTTATACCGCTACCAAGATCCTTAGGCGATATTCCACTTCATCAAGGCGGGCATCCCCCTGCGAAGTGGTAAGTTAGTTGAGCGTAACCGGAAAAGTGCGGTGTCTAAGCATCGTCGAAGCCAACGTATTTAAAAATAACCCACTATAAATAAATTAAAGACTCAAATCTCTGGCACTGAACGGTTGAAATATGGTTATCTTAGCGCCAAAATTTCCGCCATGCCATTGACAAAATCAGAATTTGAGACGCTAAAATCCCATCAGTTCTGCGACGACCCTGCCTGTAAAATGTACGGCCTGGT
>JAFLBZ010000049.1 GCA_017303715.1 Rhodothermia bacterium
ATCAATGACCAATTCAGGCGCATATTGTTGTGCCCAACTTAAGGCATCGGCCAAAATCATACGCCCTTCGGCGTCCGTATTCAGCACCTCAACCGTCATTCCATTGTGCATACGGATTACATCACCTGGGACATAGGCATTTCCTCCGGGTCGGTTATCGGTGGCTGGCACCAAGCCAATCACATTAAGTGGAAGGTTTAGCCTTGCGATGGCTTGAAAGGTGGCGATAACTGCTGCTGCACCCGACATATCGCACTTCATGTGGTCCATCGAGTCTTTTGTAGGTTTTAAGGATAAGCCACCTGTATCATACACCACCCCTTTCCCGACGAGAACCACTGGTTTTTCGTTTAAAGCATTATCGGGTTGCCATTTAAGAATCATGAACGTAGGTGGCTCTGGACTACCGAGATTTACCGCCAAAAGGCCCCCAAATTTTTCGGACGCAATACGGGCTTTGTCCCAAACCTCAATTTCAAAGCCCCACTTTTTAGCATCAGCACGGGCTTCAGTTGCCAGCATTTCTGGCGTTTTCTCGTTCGGAGACAAATTCACCAAATCACGGGCGCGGCAGACAGCTTCCGCAACCAAAACACCTCGTTCAGCCCCTTTTTGTACTGCTTTTAAGGACGACTTTGTCCAAACACCTAATTGTTTGATCGGTTTTGTCCCGTCAGAAGTTGTTTTATAGCGATCAAACCGATAAAGCGCAAGCAAAAGCCCTTCGATACAGGCTTGTGCAATATCTTGCGTCTCAAGTTCACATTCTGGCAATGCGAGGGTGACTTTAGAGGCTCGAACTTTTGTGACCCAAGAGGCGGCGGTGGAAAGACTTTTCCGGAGATGCTCCATTGTTACAAACTTCGCACTTCCCATCCCAACCAATAGCAATCGCTTGGATTTTCCTTCGCTGGGGTAAAGGAGTTGTATTTCCCCTTTTTTTCCTAAAAAATCTTTTGTAACGGCTTCAAGAATATTGCCAAATTTTTTTGCCCATTTTTTTGGTTTTTCCGGACATTCTTCCTCAAACAGTGGCATGATCAAAAGGTCTGCACCAATAGTTTGAAGAGCATTTACATGAATTTGGAGTTTCATTTTGTTTCCATTTATGGGTAATGAGCCAGCATTTTATTGTGCCACAAATCCAAAATAGATCAACACCAAAACACCCAAAACAATTCGGTAATAACCAAATGATTGGAAATCATGGCGGGTAATATATCGCATCAGAAACGCAATGACGGCATAAGCCACGATAAACGAGACCAAGAAACCGACACCTAACACCAAGTATTCAAATCCACCCATAACGATGCCCGATTTTATCAATTTCAGGAATGCATAACCAGAAGCGGCGGCCATTGTCGGGATCGCCAAGAAAAAGGAGTATTCGGCAGCAACAATCCGAGAACTTCCCAACAGCATCGCCCCAATAATGGTAGCTGCCGATCGAGAGGTTCCGGGAATCATCGCAATACATTGAATAAACCCGATCAAGAGTACGATTTTGAGGGAAAGTTGGGAGACATCGTTTATAGTGGCCGTCTTATCACGCCGCTCTAACCAAATCAGCACTACACCCCAAAAAATAAGAGCAATCGCAACGGTAATAGGGTTCGTTAAATGTTCTTCGATATAATCGTGCGCAAAAAAGCCGATAGCCAAAGCCGGAATGACACCAATAATGGCCTTGAACCAAATGGCGTAGGTTTCCTTTTTTTGTTCTTCGTTTTTATCCGCCGAGAAAGGCCAGAGTTTTTTCCAGAAATAAAGGATCACCGAAAGAATAGCGCCTAATTGTATTATAACATCGAACGCAAATGAAAACTGCTCAATGGCAAATATCCCCGGATGTCCAAACAATGCCCCCACCAATATAAGGTGTCCAGTAGAAGAGATGGGTAAAAACTCCGTAACGCCTTCTACAATCCCCAGCAGAATGGCCATTAACACATCTATCATGTTGTTTTTATAGGGTTAAAAATAGGGATGCTTACCACCCCTTATTTTTTGGATTTAAAGATTATTTTAAAACGTCTTGGACCACTGGCTCTCGTAGCTCAACGGGCTTATTCTTTCTACGCATATTCATGTTGAGCATTTCCACACCAAAGGCAAAAGCCATGGCAAAATACAAATACCCTTTATCAATATGGCTATGGTGCATAGACTCTAAGCCTTCAAAGAAGAGCATAAAGCCTACCAATACGAGGAAGGACAATGCCAACATTTTGAGGGTTGGATGTTGGTGGATAAAATTACTAATCCGTTCGGCAAAAACAAACATTACAACCATGGCGATGATCACGGCAACCATCATGATTTCAACGTGCTTGGCTAAGCCAACTGCAGTGATCATGCTATCGAACGAGAACACCAAGTCCACCAAAATAATTTGGCTCATTATAGCTCCGAAGGAAGCTTTTTTGACACTTTCTGCTGTGGAATGGTGCTCCTCGCCTTCCAATTTATTATGGATTTCAGAAACTGTTTTAACCAAGAGGAAAAGACCTCCAGCCAACATAATGAGGTTGCGCAAACTAAACCCATACCCAAGGATGGAAAATAGTTCTGTATTGCCATTTTGTACCAGCCAGCCCAATAACAACAACATCACACATCGAACCAGAATACCCGCAACCATCCAAATTTGGCGTGCTTTTTTTTGATCTTCTTTAGGCAACCTACCCATAATGATGGATACAAAAATCACGTTGTCAATACCTAAAACGATCTCCATCACAGCCAGTGTTACCAAACTGATCAGAGAAGCCAGTGAAAACAAGTCTTCCATTTTTTAATTACAAAGAAATAAGGTGAATGAATGAATTAAGTAATGAGGTTAACGTCTATCATGATTGGTTTAATGGTTGGATTTCCGAAAGCGGCAACGAATAACGGATCCCACATTCACCCATGATTTTTTAGACTTTAATTAAACCAGAGGTGTGGTGGAATCTCTCCCGTTTCTCCGGCAGGATTTGTGTAGATTAATTTTAGATTTGGCGCACCACCCCAGTTGATAAAGACCAATTTAAAATGGTGATAACCATTGCCCAACACCACTTCCAAGTCGCCTTTGGCTTGTCCCCAAGTTTCGTTCATATACAAGCATTCGCCGGCTACATCTAAGACGGAAATATTATCCGCTGCCAAGTGGAAAGTGTATTTGCCGGCTTTGGTTGCATAAAAATAACCTTCATACACCAAAGCCGAACGGCCATCAGGAACGCCATACGGAATCTTCACTTTATCAACTGCGCCTTTTTTAACCAGATTTTGGGGTGATATTTGTGTTTCGGAAGGAAAGCCGCCTTTAAAATAGCCATAGACTAAGCCGCCGGCAGGTTTACTGACCTCATTCCCCGAAAGCGGAGTCATCGAGCGGATGCGTACTTTTTGGGTGACCGCTCCACGTTTGTTTGGAGCAAAGGCACGTGCAGCAACCGTAACGCCAGTAGTAGGTACGTTAATGGTCGTAGGTCCGTTGTAGAGTGGCGACAAAACGGTTGGCTCGGAACCATCTGTGGTATATCGAATTTGGGCATCCTGCCAAAGTGTGGAGAGTGTAAGGGTTTCTTTTCCGGTTTTGGATACCCTATCTCTGCCCAAACCCACTACCATTGGGATGTGAAATTGTACGTCACGAACATCAAGACGTTGAAAGTGGATCTGCATTCGGCGCAGAAAATCCGGCCAACTTCGCTGGTTGCTCGGTGTCCAAACCACTTCGGCCAAGGCAGACATACGGGGCAAAGCGGCATATTCTATACGTTCTGGGGTTTTCAGATATTCCGTCCAAACATTGCCTTGTGCCCCTAAAATATGTTTGGCTTCTTCCGCAGTGAGTTCAGTGGGAATCGGCTCATAGCTATACACCTTTTCGAGGGTCGTCATGCCACCGATCATCTGCTCTTCTGCAATTTTGTCACCTTGATAGTGGTCGAAGTAACAGTGTGAGCCGGGGGTCATAATGGCATCATGGCCTTCTTTCGCTGCCGCAATCCCACCATCAACCCCACGCCAAGACATGACGGTGGCATTTGGTGACAGGCCGCCTTCCAAAATTTCGTCCCAGCCAATTAATGAGCGGCCATTTGCATTCAAAAATTGCTCTATTCGACGAATGAAATAACTTTGTAATTCGTGTTCATCTTTTAAACCTTCTTTTTGCATCAAGACTTGTGCTTCTGCACTGGCTTTCCAGTGGTCTTTTGGCACTTCATCCCCACCAATGTGAATGTATTTTGAAGGGAACAAGGCCATGACCTCCGTAAGTACGTCCTCCAAAAACTTAAAAGTGGTCTCGTTTGGGCAGAAGACATCCTTAGAAACGCCCCAAGTGGTCATGGGCCTGATCTGCTTTCCTGTACAACCTAATTCAGGATAAGCAGCAATGGCCGCCTGTGAGTGTCCGGGCATTTCTATTTCTGGAATGATGGTTACAAACCTGCTTTGCGCATATGCCACCACGTCCCGAATCTCTGCCTGCGAATAAAAGCCTCCATATCGCTGCCCATCGTAAACCTCCGATCCAGCCGCATGACCAATCACAGTTTCATCGCGCCACGCACCCACTTCGGTCAGTTTGGGATACTTTTTGATCTCGATCCTCCACCCCTGATCCTCCGTCAGATGCCAATGAAAGGTATTCATTTTGTGCATGGCAATGAGGTCTATGTACTTTTTGATGAAGGAGACTGGCATAAAATGGCGCCCTACATCCAAGTGCATTCCACGGTACGAAAACCGGGGGCGATCAAAAATGTTTACAGCAGCTACGACCGGACGGTCTCCACCCATTTTGGGAGGTAAAAGTTGCAACAAAGATTGTATGCCATAAAACACGCCCTGCTCGGTCGCCGCCTCAATTTGAATACGGCTTTCATCCGACTTAAGGGTATATCCTTCAGTTCCAAGATTAATCTTTGCGGGATTTAGTTGGAGTTCGATATTCTGGCCAGAAGTATTTTCCGTTTGACTTATACGTATGCCTGTTTGCGACAAGATTTGTTGCGAAAGATAATGAGGCAATACGGTCTCGGCAGGAAAACCAGTTGACTTTATGCCAATGTGACTTGTAATAGCAAATCCATTACCGCTTTGAGGCTGAATGGATGATGGTTTGGGGATGATGCTCACGTTTTGTGCTTGTATATACGTTGGCAATATAACCATTGCGAGGGTTAAGAGGACGTTTTTCATGAATCTATTGTTTTTTGACGGGGCAAGATACGATTTTATTCCAATCTCCCCACCAAAAAAATGGTGTCTTCAAGAAATGGCATGACAAAAGTCTTGTACTTAGCGGAAAAAATAAAAAAAGAGTAAAAACTTAGCCAGCCTGAAAGACGACAGGATTTCTATCGAAAGCGTTAATCATGTTCTGAACAACATTCATTAGACTTGTTGCGCATGGTTGAAGAAAAGGACTGGATGCGTGTATAGTGGCGTGTACCTTTGAAAGTCTGGAAATTGGTGGCGACCTTCTGCTTGGTTTTCAAGCAGCGGATGTCTCGTTCGGCTTGGTTGTTGGTGAAGGGAACATCCTCGACAAAGGCAAAGGCGAGCCAGCCATCTTGAGCGTCCTGCCTTTGTGACCGAACTGCCCCCCACTCTTCTTGGTCGGACTTTTGGGGAGACCCGCTTTTTTCGACAGGCCGTCCGACGAGGGAGGCTTATGGCTGTTCTTACTGTTCAGGTTTAGGCGCGAACGAAGGTCATCAACCTCCGTCCGGAGGGTGGCGTTCTCGATTTCCAACGACTCAACCCTAGCAAGCAGTAGCCTGACCAGATCCTTCAGTACCGGTATGTCGTTTGATAATTCCATCATGAACCGAATTTAATCACGAAAACAAATTTACATCAAATTGGGGTGCCTGCCTAAGTTTTTAACGTTTCTTTTAGGCTTATTAAAATAAAAAGTGCTTGTTGGTGGGCGGTTAAGTCAAGCATAGTCAATGGTTCAGATGGGTAAAGGACTTTCTAAAGCCAAAAGATTCATGATTCTTGTCACTAAGATTTTGATTTTACCCTTGAAGATTGTCTATATTTACCGAGTGATTGCTCTCTTTCAAACGAACGATTCGATACGTGCAAATCCGTCGTACCTCATAGTACAAGATCATCTTTAACCCTTCTTTCCATAAAACCCTCTGCACCGGTACGTTCGTCTATGGGCAAAAACCAACACGCTTCAGAAAGATGAGCAACTTTGGGAACCCGAAGCAATCTTCAAGCTATAAACTTTTTGGATCCAAAGTACAAATTAACGATATGTTTTTACCCATGTCCAAGTGTTTGAAATTTAATCACTTAATCTCATAACCAATAAATTGCATACCCTATGTTGAAACGCTGTTTTTTATTGTTTCTGCTATTGCCATTAGGAGCAATGGCACAATCCCCAACCGCAGGCGAAAAGCGGATGTACCAATGCAATGAGATTGCAGAAGCCGAAATATCGGGCGAGGATAATCCGCACAAACCCCTCACTTTCTCCAAATGCGTCCAACAAGCCACCACTTTGATAGACGCTGAACTCAACAAAGCCTATCAAGTGCTTAAAGCCAAAATCGGGACAGGAAACCTAAACGTTTTGCTCACAACACAACGGGCTTGGTTGGCCTTCCGAGATGCCGAAATTAAATCCATAAAAGCCAATGCCAGTTGGAAAGAATTGATGGTCTTGGGGCTTGTGAATGACCGTCGCGAGCAATTGGAGCGCTACACGCGGTACTTGGTGCAGGGAACCAGCGAAAAGTGGGTACAACAGACTCGTGCGCTATACGAATGTTTGACGTTAGATTGCCTTAACGAAGATTATGCCCAAAAAGACGCAGAACTGAACGAGACGTATCAGGGTATTTTGTCCTCAAGTAGCCAAAAATCATTGCTCCGCGACGCACAACGCAAATGGATTACGTGGCGAGATGCCGAGTTTGTCTTGTTCGGTGCTATTTGTAACCCGATGGCCGGACAAAACCAAACCATCAATATGCACCTTTTCCGGAACGAATTTCTGGCGGATCGTAAGGAAGATGTTGCACGTTACGCTGCGGGTTAAGTGGCGTAAACACAGTCGTTTGAGATCATTACATTATCCTTCTGAACAACCAATCTTTTACCATGAGAAAACTCCTCCTCGCCCTGTTGCTTTTTCCCGTTCTTACGTTCGCACAGGCCAATCGCCCCGCTTGGTCTAAGACGGTAGAGGAATATTACAACCGGTTCAACGAAATGGCGGACGACCCCTTTAAGTGCGACGATTCACCAGCCAACGCTGCCGCCAGAACCCGTGCTATTGTTGTAAAAGACGTCAAAAATGGCTATATCCGTGCTAAAACATCTATGGGTATCCTCGAAGTGGCCGTTTTTAAAGATGCCGCTGCCCAAACCGAATATGTTTTATACCAATTGGATGGTGGGCCACACAATATGTGTACCACCGACTTGCGGGTGATGGTTTACAAAAATGGAAAATGGACGGAAAGGCCTGACCTTTTGCCGCAAAACAAAATCAGTGAGGCGAATGCAAAGCAACCGATCCGAACCAATATGGATTCCTACCTTACCTATAAATTGCCCCAAAAAGGAACCACCATCACTACAACGTGGAAAAATTCCGGAAAACGGGTGTTTTCTTTGCGTTGGGAAAAAGGGAAATTCGTATTTATTCCATAACCTAAACCCCTAATTCCATGAAAATCTTTCGAGCTTTTTTCGTGATTTGGGCGCTTTCGGCCATTGGTATTGCCCAACCACTGAACCTTCCGGCGTTGTTGGACGACATGTACGAGGACAATCCGCCATACTCGACTGAACAAGTGGTTTTTAGCAACCAATGGACGATTGGAAAGGGCGAAACGCGGGTTGCATATGCGGTCGTTGTCGTTAAAACAAGTGTGGATGATTGCCATGCCTGCCCCGCAAGATTAGACGGCGCTTTGTTCCGAAAAGACCGCTATACCGACGATAAATGGCAACGCAGCCAATTCCGTCGAGACTTTGCGATTACGGGCGGCTTTAATGAACCTGGAGAAATTGGTTTGATGCGGCTCTCGGACGATGGGTACGCCCTTCGGATAGATGAGGGCTATACCGGACAAGGTTATACGGTCTCAAACACCATAATTTATTTACTCGACATGACGTTTGAGCGTGTCGCCGCTTTCCGAACGGGCGAAAATAACAGTGGCGCCTGTGATCCACCTGAGTTGAAATGCTTTGGATATGATACCAAAATTACCACTATTCCAGCACAAAAAGAGCCAGAATCCGGCTTGTACGACCTGAAAGTGGTGACATCGGGCACGAATAGCAACTTCAAACCTATAAACCGGACATCCTTTTACCGATTTAATGGGATCGCATACGACCGAAAATAACATGAACGAAGCATACCCAACCAAATGCCAAAAAAACCTGAAACTCATTCCTTTTGTGGCTGAAGTACATTTGGGGGTACTCAAAAAATGGGTTCTTTCTCATGAGGATTTGATCCTATTTGGTGGTCCTTCTGTTTTTACCTATCCACTCTCGGACGAGGAGTGGGGAGTGTTTTTGGATGTCGCCTCCGAGAAACGGTCAAGTTTTATGGTGGCTGATGATCGTGAGGGGGCATTTCTTGGCTTTGCACAAATCCGAGAAATGTCCCCAACCACCAAACGTCTCTGCCGTTTATTGGTCGGGCAATCAAAAATGCGGGGACAAGGGATTGGAAAGCAATTGGTTCAAGCGCTCCTCGAACACTGCTTCCAAGACCCTAACCTCGCGCTCGTAGAACTAAATGTATATACCCACAACGCTCGCGCCATCCGGTGCTACTCACGATGTGGCTTTACCAATGCGCCTGAAACTTCTCCAAACCCTACCGATACCCTAAACTGGCAAGCCATCCGTATGGTACGGTCGCGTGAAATGTTGGTGTGAAACGTGCGTTTTAGGTTCATCAGATTGTCGTTATGGCGGACTGCAACAATTTCTTACACGGCCACCAATTTCAAAAGTTGCCCACTTGAATTTAACCCCATGCTCCAGCGCGAGGTCGTCTGCGACGGATCCCCGCTTCGGATTTAGCCTTCGCCAAACACGGCTCAGCCCCGTAGGAGCGACATTTTCATAGAAAGCCGCTGTGCCAACAAGTGTGATAGAGGAAATTTTGAGATCGCGTGATTGGAAGAACTTAGCGCAAATTAATCAACTTAATAATAATAATAACAAACACTTAAGATTCATAATTCTCATTTAAAACATATGCTACCGCAAATAGGGGTTCATCCCGTCTTCTGATTAATCTCGGCCAAAAGAGCTTCCGATTCTTGCAGGTCGGGCGCAACAACGGGTTTTGTGGCCCTACGAAGGACAATGGCTTTTTCGATGGCTTCTTTTGCGAGGCGATATTGCTTGTTTTTGAAATAGGTTTTGGCCATGTTGTGCCATAGATAACCCAAAAAAGGATGGCCCAGTGGTAGGCGTTTTGCGGCTATGCGTTCAGCGACATTAAAGTATTGAATTGCCTCGTCAAATTTTTGCTGGTCGGACTTTAACGTGGCCATACTGTTCAACTGAAAAGCTACATAAGGGTGTTCCGCCCCCACCGTTCGTTTTAAGATATCCAACGATTCCTTATAGGCGACCTCGGCTTCGGAGTATTGTTTTTTGTCGTGTAAGAGGTTTCCTAAAGCATTTAGATTTGCAGCCAAATTTTGCTCTTGTGTAGTATCTGCGAGGTTACGACGAATGGTAACCACTTGCCGGATAAGTGACAAGGCGCGGTCTGTTTGTCCTTTTTCGCCTGCAAAAATGGAAAGTCCATTAAGCAAACTTGCCGTTACCTCATTTGGTTGGGCATGTGTTGAACCATGTATGGTATAGGCTTTTTTGTACAGTTGATCGGCTTCTTCCAAATGGCCAAGCCGAAACTGTGCATCCCCTCGAATTTTTAGTGCATCAATATAGGTGTCTGACGCGATTTTGCGAGACTCGAAGTGACTGATGGCAACCTTGGCCAGCGAGTCGGAGGTACTAAACTGACCCATCCCATTATAGACATCTGCCAAAACGGTAAGAACATCGGCATGAAGTTCGGGCTGGTGGGTCAATTCTGTTTTCAAGCGATCGGTTCCGAACTTCAGAACTGCCTGAACCGGAATTTCACCTTCTGGATATTTAGTGGGATCGTTGGCTTTAAAGAGATCAGTTAGAAATACACCAATTTCTTTGGCCTTATCCCGTTCTTTTTGCGCCAAATCTAAGGCCGCTCGAATTCGGTTGTTTTGCCAAGTCATCACCGCCGAGAACACCATCAAAAGGAACAAAAAAGCTGCCGCCGCACCAACAGCCCACTTATTTCGTCCAACAAACTTGGTGATGCGGTAGGAAAGTGTATCTGGAAGGGCAAGGACAGGTTTTCCGGTCAAGAAGCGTTCAATATCTTCACTTAGTTGTCCTGCGGAGTTGTACCGCCTTTCAGGTTCTTTCCGTAGCGCTTTTAGGACGATATTGTCCATATCGCCCCGCAATTTTCGGATCAATTGGGTTTGTGAAGTGTTGCGCGTGGAACTTATGCTTTTCGGATCCAGTGTTTTGGTATTACCTTGCCCGATATAAACTTCACGTATCTCCTGAATGGCGGTACTTGGCTTGTGCGGCTCCTCTTCTAAAACCACGCGGATTAATTCTGCTTGTAGGCGTGTAGCAATCGGAAAAGGGCGTGATCCGGTAAGCAATTCAAACAACAATACTCCAAGGCTATAAACGTCGCTCGCGGTCGTGAGGTTAAGCCCCTTTATTTGTTCTGGGCTAGCATAGGCGGGTGTGAGGACGCGCAACTCCGGCAGGGTATGTAAAGCTTCAAGGGCCAAATGATCTGGATTGAGTACCTTCGCAATGCCAAAATCCAATAATTTTATGCGCCGTTCTGGCGTGACCAATATGTTATTAGGCTTTAGGTCGCGATGAACCACCAAGTTTTGATGGGCAAATTGTACCGCTGTGCAGACTTCTCGAAAAAGATTGAGCCTTTCTTCAATCGTTAATCGGTGATCATCGCAATACTGTAAGAATGGAATCCCTTCGATATATTCCATCACAAAAAAAGGCATCCCCGTAGCAGTTGCACCGCCATCCAATAAGCGGGCAATATTCGGATGTGCCAGTTGGGCTAAGATTTGTCGCTCTGCTCGGAATCTGGCCAAAATATCTGCACTATCCATTCCTTTGCGGATGAGTTTGAGAGCAACTCTTTGCTTAAAGCCATCTGTTTTGCGCTCGGCCAGCCAAACCTCTCCCATTCCACCCGTCCCAATCTGGCGCAACAAGGTGTATCCACCAATGTTTTCGCCGGCATGATATTGGTCTGGTATAGGCGAATTTTGCGGTGCAACGGCCTCGAAAATATGCTCAAGACGGTCGTCTTCTGTTTCGGCCAAAAGGCTTACCAACTCCTGATACATGCCTGGGTCTTCAGAGGCCATTTTTCCCAAATAGACCTGTTTTTCAGACGCGCTCTCGTCTAATAAGTAATCAAGATGTCTTTGAATGGCTTGCCAACGTTCGGGAGTCATAATGGATGAAGCGCTTTCCCCAACAACGGTGCGAGGGAGGTGAATAAAGATTCCAGACACGTCGGCGTAACGTGTCTGTTGCAGATTAACGCCGGAAAAAGAAACGAAAATGATCTTCTTCGTCCGAAATCACCCAAGTAAACTGGTCCTTAACGAACGATTGAGCCAAAGTTTGGCTGCATTCCACGATCGTCGAACCGTAATATGGGACAGATCCATGACTGCTGCAATCTCTTCGTAGTTGAGGCCGCCATAAAACCGATAGACCACAACGTTGTACCCGCGCTCATCGAAAGATTTGAGTTGCTCAAGCGCTTCGTCCAATGCCAAGATTTCTTCACTTTGGGTGTCACTCAACCAATCCGCTACCTCATCCACATCTAAATCCGCTTGATTTCCGCCGCGTTTTTTTGCTTGTTTTTTCTCCGCATTGTTCAGGATAATCCGTCGCATGGCTTGTGCTGCAATGGCAAAAAAATGATTACGGTTTTGCCAATTGGTTGCTTTTTGGTCGGCCAATTTGAAATAGGCTTCGTGAACCAAAGCGGTGGTATTTAAGGTGCTTCCGGAGGCTTCCCAGCGGAGTTTTGAATGGGCCATACGGCGCAGTTCATCATAAATAATCGGTATCAATTGGTTCATCGCTTGGTCGTCGTTTTCATTAAGACGAGTCAGCAATTGGGTTACATCTGGTGCTATGGGCATAGGTGGTCTGTGTTTAGGTCGAAAAGTGCGGCTATTCAATGGGTAAAGACGCTCACCTATTAATATAGGTCGTTGGTATGTCTGCAAACTATAATAGTTTGTTCTGTTTTTTTAACGATAAATTTGAGTGTAAAGTCTCATGTCGTAACTCAAATCCGAGACGACGGATCGGCCAATAGGGCGCATTGGACAGTGAAAAGATGATTAATCCAGAATACAACAAAAAAATATCATGGTCATGAGCAGATTTGGGAGATCCTCCGGCGTAAGGTAGTAACAGGTCACAAGTCAGATAAATGATGAAGGTCCTTAAACAACACAACTCTTCGTAATTTTTAACCAAATCAACAGCCATGAAAAAAATTCTGGTATCTATGCTACTGCTCGTTTTCGGAATGAGCGTAGCCTTTGCCCAGCCACACAGCAACCAAAAAAAGCCCCTTACTGGACCCGCCTTTGAAGCACATGTCAAAAAAGAGTGTGGTTGCCAGTTGAGCCGCGCCCACAAAGCGGATAAAATGCCCCAACTCCTTAACAAAAACCTAAATAAGCTCCAACAACGCAATCTCGTTACAGTTCAGGAAGTAGCCCTCATCCGTCAATTGGCTAAGTCCAAAACCTACAAAGAGGGGAAGGCTACTGCTACCCGTCTCCAAGCATTAGCGGCAGCAAACTCTGTTGCGGCACAAATTGCGGCAGCATCCATCCAAATGGCAACACAAGCCGAGGAAGATCCAGTTGCATATGCCAGTAAAGGGGCTTCGGATGCGTTTAACACCATTGCGGCGGGCATTGGGGCTGGTGCATTGGTTGGCGGAATGGTAGGTGGGCCTCAAGGCGCTGCAGCTGGTGCGGCTATTGGGGGTGTTTTGGGGGCTGCGGCTGCGGCTTATGATGAATGGAACGACGGTGACGAAGGCGCTGGAGGTGGGGAGTGTGGAGAAGGTGGCGGAGATGATGGTGGCGACGGTGGGGATACAGGTGGTGGTGGGACAGGAAATAGTTAAGTGCTAATGATCCTTTCGCTCCTAAAACCTCGTAATAGATGTTGTAGGGAATCAACAAAAACAGATTGTCCAAACAGCATTTCAAACGTAAAACTGATCTACTGCAACGGCAAATCTGGCAGGAAAAAACTTAATGGTGGGACATTAATTTATGACAATCTGTTTTTGGAGAAAAGGCCGCTCGGAAAGGGTGGCCTTTTCGTCTTTGTGGGTAAGATATCCAAAAATTAAAATCGGCGATGATCCTTTTTACAAACCAAATGCGTTTATACCATTAACTAAAGATGATAAAAGGCGGATTTTTCGCCGCAAATCCAGATCAAACAATTCTGCCTGCAAGTCCTCTCCGCAGGAAAACAATAATGGTGGGACATTATAACAAGCAAAATCCGTCTTCTGAAGCAAAGCCGCTCGAAAGGGTGGCTTTCCTTGTGTTAAGTGGGTCTTGTGGGCTTCCGCAAGAAAACGATCAAAGCGGTGGCGTGAGGTGTATCACCAACGGCTCGGATGATGGCCGAAATTTGTGCGCGGTGATGTGTTCTATGATGAAGCACATGGGTAATGATCCTCGGAACCGATGTTTTGATAGACCACGCCTTTGGTGGTGGTATAAATGATTACTCGTGATAAGTCCTTGTTTTCCAGAGGCAATAAGTAGGCTTCCCAGTCGCAATGTTGGATATTCATCCATGTTTTGATGGCCTTAAGCGATAGGTTTGGCCAAACAACTACGGAAGTACTCTCGACGTGTAAGCGGGTGTGCCATATTTGTTGTGCGGCTAAGAAGTGACCGAACAAGCGGCTGGCGTCTGGCTTAGGTTCTCGGAAATCAGCAACCGAATGGGGTATTCGTGAATTTGCTCAAGGGTTGTATTGGAGCAACTGGATGAAATGGTCTTTCATCGTGAAAAAAAAGTCCGATAAGTTTGTTGGCTTATCGGACAGAAATTAAGGAACAAGTTGGACAAAAAACTAATCGCGGCGTCCTGTAAGCATCAATACATAATACAACAACTGTGCAACCGATGCGACAGCAGCAGCCACATAAGTGAGGGCAGCGGCATCCAAAACCTTATCCACGCCTTCGCCTTCTTGTGTAGTAACCAAATTCATCTTGGCAAGCATTGCTTTTGCACGGTTGGAGGCGTCAAATTCTACGGGTAGGGTGACAAGCGAAAAGACAGAAGCCGCCGCAAAGAGGATAACCCCCACCCAAGCAAGTCCGGTTATGTTTATCGCCAAACCAGCCATGATGGCAATTGGCCCCAGCATACTGCCAAATTGTACGGCAGGAACCATTGCGGAACGCCAGACCAAAGGCGTGTATTTTTCTTTGTCTTGTAGTGCATGTCCGGCTTCGTGGGCAGCGACACCAGCCGCAGAAACCGAGCGTTCGTTATACGTCGCCTCGCTGAGCCGGAGTACTTTTCCGCGCGGGTCGTAGTGGTCTGAGAGGAAGCCATTGGTTGGTTCTACCTTCACATTATACAGTCCAGCCTCATCCAGAACAGCCCGTGCGACTTCTGCGCCCGTCATGCCGCCACGTGTGGGGACTTGGGCAAATTTGTTAAAGGTTGACTTTACCTTAAATTGTGCCCACATGGCAAGAAGCATGGGCACGCCAAAAAAGAGTGCGTAGGTTAACATTTTATTGGTTTGTGGATTGTTAGCGTATGTTGTTGGCGGTATAACGCCCTACTTGGACTTGTGTTGCAAAATATAAATTTATCCTATACCAACACGCAAAAATTTAATTTTAGATTAACCTATTTGAGGATTTTTCAGATGGATCGGCAAGAAGAACGGATAGAAACCTTGGCCGGAAGCCTTCTGGCGGTGGATGTTGGGATACGTACCGGATTTGCGGTGTTTGAAGCGACTGGAAAACTGATCCGCTTTGGCTCGCACAATTACGGGTCTGTAACGAGGCTCCGCCAAGCCGTTTGGCGACATTTGGCCGAGATCGAAAACCTAAAATACTTGGTTTTAGAAGGTGGTGGCCGTTTAGCGACCATTTGGCAGCAGGTTGCCGAAAAACAAGAAGTCCATGTCTTACAATTGTATGCGGAAACTTGGCGGAAAGACCTATTGTATCCTCGCGAGCAGCGAAATGGCAAAATGGCAAAATCCAATGCCGATGATGCCGCGAGAAAGATTATCCGCGAGAGCAAACTTCCTCTACCGAGTAGCTTAAGGCACGATGCCGCTGAAGCTATTTTGGTGGGAAAATGGGCCATTTTATATGGCGACATTGGTCAGGAATACCTCCTTCAACCCTTACCCCTAAAACATAAAGATCACCTCTAAGATTGGCTATCTTATCCCCATAACAACGTTTTAAAAAAACATTGGCATTGCCATTGGCTTATTAAAATTCTTTTTATAATTTTTCAAATCTCTTACCTATATCCGGCAAAGATTTGCTGACCAGTATTTTTATCCATTTTTTATCATTGGAAGTGTTCCTTTTGTATTGTTACAACAATTTGTTGTAAGGCTTATCCTTTTTAATGTTGCAGCTTTAGTGGGTTTTTAACCGTATTTTTATAATACATTAATATTACCAAAAGTTATCTTAAATCCTTGATAAATAAATTGTTATTATCATTATTGCGCCTCTCTTAGTAACGTTCATTTTGTTCTGCCTTACCTTCCGTTTCGTCCTGTTTTATTTTGAGAAGAAGAATTGGATGAAATCTTTTGTTCACCTGAGTGCTATCATTTTTGCTTCGTGCAGCTACACAAAGACGGTTTTCCTGTCCCGTATTTTTATGGCTTAATCTGGGGCTATGTTTAGTATTTGAATTAAGACTATCCTTATATCGCTTGGATGACCGTTTAGTAGCGCACGCTTTTGGGAATGTGGTTCACATTTTATTGTCCAATCTGATCTAACTCATGAACGTTGTCTTGCCCATATTTGCAACGGTACGTGGTTTCGTGCGACCATAACACTCTTCTGTATCACCAACAATGAATGGTACATCTTCTTTATTTGGAAATGTGTATTGTGCGTGATATGGGATAAAGAATGTTGAATCACCATCTCCGGAATCCAAATATCATTTTCAGCAACCGGGCAACCTTTGTCTTTGAGTTTTTTTTCGATATATTAAAATTTCGTTATACGGCTTTTGGTACAAAGGGCAAGGTGAACTTTCATTTGAAAACGCAATATAGGTAGATCACACGCTCGGTGATTTTTAACGATGAGATGCACACTTAACCTAATCCCCAAAGGCTTGATAATAATTCAACATACATGACACACTGCTTTAACAGAGCATTTTGGCACTGTGGTTCCGTAACGTTATTTTATGAACCGAAGATTTTTTGTACAAATGACAGGCTTGGGTTTGTTATCCCGCTTTCACACGGAGGGTCAAGTGAATGAAAAGCAGGTGGTACACTTCTACCTTGGAACATATACGCAAGCCGCTTCTCCAGCATTGCCCCAAAGCAAAGGGATTTATCGCGCAAGCCTTCGGTTGGATACCGGAGAATTGCGCTTATTAGGCTTGGTGGCAGCAGTGGAAAATCCATCTTTTTTGACCATTTCACCCAATGGCCGTTTTTTGTATGCCATCCATGAGGCCGATCTAGGACAAATTTCCGCCTTTGCGATTCAACAAGACGGCGGACTTACCTTTTTAAACCGTCAAGAAACCAAGGGGCCACATCCTTGCTTTGTCTCAACCGACCCCACCGGAAAAGTGGTTTTGGTGGCCAATTATTCTGGTGGAAATGTGGCTTCGTATCACGTTGAGGCCAATGGCTATTTGTCCGAAGCGGTATCGGTTTTTGCGCATACCGGAAGAGGTGGCGATCCTACGCGGCAAACCATGCCCCATGCCCATGCCATCCGTACAGCACCAAACGGCAAATTTGCCTATGCCGCAGATTTGGGAACGGATAAATTGTATGGGTATCACCTTAGTCCGAAAACAGGTGAACTTCTCCCGATGAAACCCCATTTTCTTTCTACAAATTCGGGTTCAGGCCCAAGGCATCTCGCCTTTTCGCCAGATGGTAAATGGTTGTTTTTGGTGAATGAGTTGGACAACACCATCTTGAGCATCCGTCTGAATGTCCAAACAGGTAAGATGGCGGTAAAAGCCCAACGATCTGCTTTACCTACGGGCTTTACCAAGACCAGCTATATTGCAGATGTGCATCTTTCGCCGGATGGCCGATATCTTTACGTCAGCAATCGCGGCCACAACAGTATTTTCGTCGGAAAAATTAATCGCCAGACGGGGGTTATTCAGCCCATACAACACATTTCCTGTGGTGGGGATTGGCCCAGAAATTTTGGGATAGAGCCTTCGGGGAGGATACTCCTTGTGGCAAACGAGCGATCTGGCAACATTTTGTCTTTCCATCGAAATGTGCAGAGTGGATTGCTGAAACCTACCGGATATGCGTTAGAATGTGCCAAACCCGTTTGTATTTGTTTTCATAAAAATGGGTAAAGAAATGATGGGGTGACGCACGTATGTCACATCATGTTTGTATGTTGCACCATCAACCCCATAACCGCAAAAAGATGATAAAAGACGTTAAAGATACTCTTTGGGCTTTTGATGCCGAATGGATTCCGGATCCTATTGCAGGACGAATTTTGTATAAATTACCCGCCGATATGCCCGATCCCGAGGTGATGCAACACATGTGGCGACAAGCCGCTAAATCCAGAAGCCTCATCCCAACCGAAGCCGATAAGGTGTTCGACACTCACGATTTCTTAAGTTATGGGGTTGAACGGCCTTATTTAAAGACCAATATTTGTCGCTTGGTCTCGGTTTCGATCGTTATTCGGCGTAAAGGCAATGACGGAAATGTGAAACTATTTCTAAGGTCAATCCCTAATGACTGGAATGACCTCGATTCCGCGAGAGAGCAATACATCATTCGTAAGTTTCTGGAAGGCCTGGAACAGAAAATGGAAGAGCCAGACGATAAAACGGTGTTCAACTCCAAGGGTTACAGAAAAGGGGTTCAGTTGGTGGGCTATAATTCGATGGGGGCTGATCTAAGTATTTTTATCCAACGTGCGATTTTGCATGGCCTCCAATTCAAGAAGTTAAATACCCGTCCAACTTGGCCAAAGGATGGCGTGGATTACTTTGACGATAAAAGCCCTTTCAACATAGATATGCAGAAATTGGTAGGGGGTTATGGACGCTCTAACCCTTCATTAAATGAATTGGCGGCACTTTCGGGTATTCCGGGTAAAATGGGAACGGATGGCAACGATGTCGCACTGCTTTGGCTGGATGGGAAGTTGGACGAAATTGTGCAATACAACGAATATGATGCCCTTACCACATATTTGGTATTCTTGCGAATGGCGCATTTTGCGGGGGTATTTACCGCACAACAATACGAATACGAGCAAGATCTGGTGGCCGAATTGATTGCAACCTTGTCCCACCAAGAACGATATGCCCACCTTATTGCGTATCAAGAAGAATGGAATCGTCTGAAAAAAATACTGGCTTAATTCCTTTATTTACCATCGGATATGGGAATATGCCTTTTGCTACATTTATTGAAAAACTCCAACAACACGACATCCACTTTCTTGCAGATGTGCGTTCACAGCCCTATTCTCGGTATCAAACGGATTTCAACAAAGCCCAATTGGCCGAACATCTGGCAAAGCACAACATCCGATATGTATTTCTGGGGGATGCACTTGGAGGCCGCCCGCCAGACCCAGATTGCTATACCGATGGTAAAGTGGATTACGAGCAGTGCAGACAAAAGCCTTTTTACCAAGATGGCATTAAGCGTTTGGAGACCGCTTTTGCAAAGCAGGTACGATTGGCATTGATGTGTGGATGTGCAAAGCCCGAAATGTGCCATCGGAGCAAGTTAATTGGTGTCTCTTTAAAGCGGATCGGAATTCCTATGATGCACATTCTGGGTGATGGTGCCCTCCTTTCGCAAGAAGCCGTGATGCGTTTATTAGACCCCACCCCCGATTTGTTCGGAGAATCGCCTGTTTTGGGCATGTCACGCAAACGCTATCGGGTTGAAGAGGAGGAGGAGCCACCATATTGAGCACACAACTTTTTACCATCGGGGTGTATGGCTTTAGTGAGCAGACCTTCTTTGAGGCGCTGCAAAGCCATCAGATAGACACTTTGGTGGATGTACGACAACGGCGTGGGGTTCGTGGTAAAAGTTACGCCTTTGCAAACCACAAACGCCTTACAAAACAGTTGTTGCAACAGGGAATGGCCTATGTTCATTTGCCAGAACTTGCGCCTAATGCCGCTATGCGAGAAATAGCGCATATCCACGACAAGAACATGGGAACATCCAAACGTGCTCGCATGGTATTGCCAGAGACATTTTGTATGGCGTATTACACGAATCTCAAGGAAACGCATACGATTGAGGAGCTTTTAGCAAAATTACCACCAAGACATCAAAAGCTGGTCTTTTTGTGTGTTGAAACTCATCCAGAGGCTTGTCATCGTCACTTGATAACGGACTGGATGGCGACCGAAGCCGGACTACCCGTCACCCATATTCTCCCACCACCATGAAAGTTTTGATCGTTTCTCGCACTGTTGTTGAGAGTAGGAGGTGTATTGGCGCTTTGGTACGAACCACTACAGGGTACCGGAGCCTACGTTTGATGGATGCACGTATCTTGCCAACAGGTTCTTTTTGGCCTGAAAGTACCCCCTTTCGGATTGGGGAATTGTGGGAAATTGAACAAGAACCGGCAGCTTCTCTTCGGCAACCGCACAATGAAGATGTTTTGGTTAATGATTTTATCTTGGTGAATACCTCGTTTGTCGCCCCGGAAAAATTGGAGGAATGGCTTCGGCTTCACCTCCACAAGATAGACCCGCCGTGTATTTGGGAAGGGCCACCAAGTCATATTTTTGACGGCTTTTTGGAAAGTACCCGAAAATACAATGGAAGAGGGTATGCCACTAAAACCCTATTACCCAAGATCAGTACGGGGTTTTGGATACCGGACAAACCATTGAATAAAGTTTTGTATGAAGGGAAAGCCAGTTTCCTTTATGACAATGGACGCCAACAAGTGCCCATCGGGAAACTGAAATACATCGGAGAACCAGACCCACCCGAACAAATTCCTGCCGGAACCCTGCTGCGCGTTTCACTTTCGAGATGGATCCAGTTACCGCCTTATCCAGAAGCCTGTTGGTTGATGCTTTCTGGGTGGTATGGTGCGCTTTAGACACTGGCTTCCATCTCTTCACCGAAAGTGCGAAGATCAGCATATAAGCCGAAAAGCACCAAAATATCACCTGCCTCCAAAAGGGTGTCGGGCTGTATAACGCCCAGTACTTTACGGCTGCTGGTGATTTTACCAAAAATATTTTTACTCGTAGTTTTTCGGACGACGGTTATAACGTTCAATCCCCATTTACTGCGTAGTTGAGCGTTCTGGATGGTCTTACCGATCAATTTTTTGGGGAGTTCTATTTCTGAGATTTCAAACTTATTATCAAGCGACAAAGACTTAATAGCCCCCTTGAGACCGAATTTTTTAGAAAACTCATCGGCATATTCAGCCTCAGGCTCAATAATCTCGTGAACTTCCATCGTCTCTAAGATGGTGTGGTGAATCGGAGAAATGGCACGGGCAATAATTTTGGTGGTGCAAAGTTTTTTGAGTAGCGCCACTGTTGTGATAGAAGCGCCCAAATCTTCACCAATGCTTACAATAATATAATCGGACTCATCAAGTGGAATCCGACGAAGCACCAATTCGTCGCTGCTGTCTGCACAAATGGTATGTGTCAGTTTATCTTTGTACATCTCGATGTGGGCAGAGCTATTGTCCAAACCCATCACCTCGTGCCCCTCTTCAATAAGGCGCATCCCTAAATGAGAGCCGAAGTTGCCCAGTCCGATGATAATAAATTTCATGATGTTATGACTTAGTTAATCAGGATTTTTGCGTCAGGATAATGGATTCTTTTTTCCGGCTGAGTCTTGGTGAAGAAGGAAAAAATACCCAGCAAGAAATTATAAAAACTAACCCTTCCCAAAAACATGAGCATGATAATTACAATTTTGCTGCCTACGCTAAGGTTGAAGGTAATGCCCATCGTCAACCCCACAGTTCCGTATGCCGAGAAACACTCAAAAGCGATTTTGAGGACATCCAATTCCGGTTGGAATGCAGCAATAAGGCAAGTACCCGTACCAATAGCGATCAGTGACAAGCTGATAATTACAGAGGTTTGACTTATGAGTGAGCGGGTAATGTATTGCCAGCCAATGACCATTTTATTGATGCCTCGGATGTGGTTAAAGATGTTCATGGAGGCAAGGGCAAAAGTCGTGGTTTTGATCCCACCCCCTGTTGATCCCGGAGATGCTCCCACCCACATGAGTAAAAGGTAGATCAGGATCATGGGTCGCGACATGGCTGCAATGTCAACGGAGTTAAAACCAGCCGTGCGGGGTGTTACAGAACCAAAAAAAGATACCGCCAACTTGCCAAGGAATGTTGGATGCTCGCGAAGTGTGCCTTGGGCTTCGAGGGCGAAAAAAGCTATTGTCCCAAAAACCAACAACCAAAAGGTAGTCCAAAGCACCAAGCGTGCATTGACTTCGTATCGGGTGCTACTTTTTGAATAGTGCGGCGGGACCAAGTGTAGTGTACGCCGAACCATTTTTTCGACTTTAAATTTACCAATGTTATAGGTTGCCAACAATACGCTATATCCAATTCCGCCCAGAATGATAAGAAAAGCAATCGTGGTCTGAAAACCGTAATTGAACCGCATACTGCCTTCATATAAACTTGAAGATAATGGGGAAAAACCGGCATTGCAGAAAGCAGAAATGGCATGGAAAACCGCAAAAAAGACGCCGAAGTCCGGCGCATAAACATATAAGATAAATGCACCAATAGCCTCTATACCAAGAGTGAATAATATGATTTTCAGTAAAATACGGGTATTCTCGCTGAGGCTATCGGTTCCAACAAGGTTTTGCACAAGCAGGATGTTTTTAAAAGAGCGGTTAGACCTGAAAAAAACACCGAAAACATTCGTAAAGGTTAAGATGCCCAATCCCCCGATTTGGATCAAAATTAAAATGATAATCTGTCCAAAAAGAGTGAAATCTTTTCCCGTATCAACTACCGCCAATCCGGTTACACAAACGGCACTTGTTGAGGTAAACAGGGCATCTATAAACGAGATTCCTTTTGTTGTACTATTTGGGAGCATAAGAAGAAGTGCACCGATAAAAATAACTCCGGCAAAGGTGAAAACAAAAAGTACGGTAGGGTCTATTTTTGCGTCTGAATTGAGGAATGTTTTGTCCGATAAATCAATAACGGTTAAAAAAATGAGAATATAGATAAAAAGGCTACTTGAGAAATCACTTTGATTCACCAATGAGCTGGTAAGGCTTGTTAAAAAAACAACTGTCAGTAATATAGAGGCCGCTAATGCGATATTCCGTATGGTTTTAGATTTAAACTTTCGGTATCGCTGAAAAAAACGATTAGCAAAGAGCAAGTAATACGGTATCGAAATCAAAACTGGGATCGCCCACCAATGTAACTCTGGTATTCCTGCGTATAACACTATGGAGAGCAGTACGAAAAGAGGAATTCCCCATAAGTTACTAAGTTTATCAATCAACTTCATGTTGTCCGTGTTGCAGGGTTGGCAATTTTATTGTTTTTTAATCAAGCGCCGAAATTATGAAAAAAAGGTACATAGGTGTATTAGAATTTTTAAGGTAGAACATTTTTGGCATTTGTCCCCGCTAATAAAAATGTGTCCGAAATATTTTATTTTCAAAATCACACTTTTACAAAAAAGCAAAGAACCATTCATGAACACGAATCCACCATTCTCTACCCAAGAAGCGCAGGACTTGGCAATGAATCTTTTTGGCATCATCGGGGCTGTATCTCCCTTGCCAAGTTATAAAGATCAAAACTTCCTGATTCAATCGGAGGTGGGGCGTGATGCCGTCCTGAAAATTGCCCATCCAGCGGAGGATTTTCAGTTGATCGAAGTTCAGCAAAAAGCCATGAAATTAGCCTCGCAAGCCGGATGTCCTTGTCCGGAGGTCATCTCGGCATTGTCCGGTTCCGATTGGGAGGTTGTTGAAAAGGCCGGTAACAACTATGTTGTTTGGTGTATTTCGTATATGTCTGGCAAAGAATTGGGGCATATACCGTACCAAAGTGACCAACTTTTGCATGATTGGGGTCATACGCTCGGTGTGTTGGATCAGGCGTTGCTTGGGTTCCAATCGCCTCTGTTAAACCGATCTTTTGTGTGGAACTTATCGGATGCAGAAACGGTGGTGGCAGAGCGGTTGGGGTTGATCGCCGTCCCAGAGGTACGCAACTGGGTAGAAAAGATGCTCATCGCCTACCGTTCAATTCCGGAGACGGTGTGGGCAAAACTCCAATGGAGTACCATCCACAATGATGCAAATGACTATAACCTCCTTGCCATACATGAAAGGGGAGCAGAAAACGGAAAATGGACGATTTCTGCTGTTTTGGATTTTGGGGACATGGTTTGGGCGCCAACCATTAACGAATTGGCGATTGCGGCGGCTTATGCCTGCTTAGACAAAGAAGACCCGCTGCGTGCGATTTCTCTGTTGGCACAGGGATATTTTTCGGTAAACCCATTAGAAGAAGAAGCTCTTGAGGTTTTGTTTGTACTCGTTTGTATGCGGCTTTGTGTGAGCATTTGTATGGCGGCACAAGAACAGCGTTTACGTCCGGATGATCCTTACATCGCTGTTTCTCAAGCACCCATCCGACGAACCATTCCGCATTTAGCCAAATTACCCACTTCGGTTGCTACGGCCTATTTGCGCCAATCATGTGGGTTTCCGGTCACCCGAACCAACCCTCGTATCTTGGCCGCTTTAAAGCGCTCAACCGAAGAAACACGGAAATTTCCGGTACTGGCAGGTTTAGATCCCGATCAGGTATTGGTACTTGACCTCGGTATTGACAGCCACTTGATTTCGGGAGACTCGGCGCAAAACACCGCAGAAATGCTTGGCAAACGAATTAGGTTAGCCATAGAGGCGCGTCATGCCCAAGTTGGTATCGGGCAATACAATGAGCCGCGTTTGCTTTATACCGCACCCTTTTTTAAGACTGGAGGCGGCATCACGGATGAAACACGAACGATTCACTTGGGCTTAGACTTTTTTGCACCAGAAGGTACGGCGGTCTGTTCACCATTGGACGGTGAAATCTTTACATTTGCGTTTAATGGGCAGCCTCAAGATTATGGCGGCGTTCTCCTCCTGAAACACCTTACTCCCGAAGGCGATCCGTTCTATACGTTGTTTGGCCATTTAAGTATTGCCTCCCTTACCCATAAATATATAGGCCAAAAAGTGGTACAAGGGGAAGTTCTTGGCTACTTAGGTTCCGTTTCCGAAAATGTAGGCTGGCCACCACACCTTCATTTTCAAGTGATCTTAGACGATTTTGGACTGGGAACAGATTTTCCGGGCGTAGCTTTGGCATCGCAACGGGTATTTTGGACAGCGATGTGCCCCGACCCAAACGTGATTTGCGGTATTGCTCCAATCAACTTTCCCAAACCCAAAACACCGAAGGCCGAGACCTTAAAAAAGCGTAAGCAAGTCTTGGGCCAAAACCTCAGCATCGGCTATCACGAACCTGTTAAAGTCCTAAGGGGTTGGAAACAATACCTTTACGATGAAAGTGGACGCTGTTATCTAGACGGCTACAACAATGTGCCACACGTTGGCCATGCGCATCCTCGTGTTGTAGAGGCCGCAACCCGACAGATGCGCGTCTTGAATACCAATACCCGTTATTTGCACGATGCCATTTTAGAATACGCCACAGCGCTTTGCGAAACCCTGCCTCCGTCACTTTCCGTTTGTTACTTTCTAAATTCAGCAAGCGAGGCAAACGAGTTGGCACTTCGGATGGCACGAGCCTATACGCATAGGAAAGATATTTTGGTAATGGAGGCCGCATATCATGGACATACCACCAGCCTCATTGACCTTTCCCCTTACAAACATAACGGGCCGGGGGGAAGTGGCCCGCCAAACTGGGTTCATACCATCCTACTACCAGATGTGTATCGTGGCAGGTACAAAGCCGATGACCCCTTTGCAGGTCTGAAATATGCTCGGATGGTTCAGGAGAAAATAGCAGGCCTTCAATCGCAAGGCATTGAAATATCTGGATTTATCGCAGAAACATGTCCAAGTGTGGGAGGACAACTTTTCTTGCCGGAAGGCTATCTCAGCGCGGTATATCAAATGGTTCGGGCGGCGGGAGGACTCTGTATTGCCGATGAAGTCCAAACAGGCCTTGGGCGGATTGGTACGCACTTTTGGGCTTTTCAGGCACATCAGGTTGTACCAGACATGGTGATTATGGGGAAACCTTTAGGAAATGGACATCCCATCGGTGCATTGGTCACAACGCCCGAAATTGCAAATGCCTTCAATAATGGTATGGAGTTTTTTAGCACTTTTGGCGGTAATCCGGTGTCGTGCAGCGTAGGTAAAACCGTATTGGAGGTGGTTCAGGAAGAAAACCTCATGAACCATGCCCAAAAAGTAGGCACTCAACTTTGGGCAGAGATAAAAACGCTACAGACCGAGTTTCCGCTGATGGGTGATGTTCGCGGCTCTGGTTTGTTTGGTGGGATTGAGTTGGTTCGCGACGAACGGCTCACACCCGCAAACCACGAAGCCCGTTATGTCGTAAACCGAATGCGTGATCGTGGGATTCTCATTGGAACGGATGGGCCATATCATAATGTTGTCAAAATTCGTCCACCAATGACGTTCGACACCCAAAATGCCACCCTACTTGTAGAGCGACTCCGTGAAGTCATGGTCGAGTTGTACAGATGACCTTTCTCGTAAAGGGCGTTTTCTATCTTATCCTTTCCAAGTGATCCGATACACTTTATCCGCAAAATCATCCGAGACCAACAGGCTTCCATCTGTCCATACGAGGACATCCACAGGGCGTCCGGAGACCTCTTCCCCTTTCAACCAGCCTTCCGCAAAAGGTTGATAAGATTCCACCTCGCCTTTTTGGTCTAAACGGATGAGCGAGACACGATAGCCCGTTTTTTTGCTGCGATTCCAAGAGCCATGTTCTGCTATAAAGATTTGATTTTTATAGGTTTCAGGGAACATGGTTCCGGTGTAAAACCGCATACCCAAGGCGGCCACATGCGAGCCAAGTTTTTTTGCTGGCTTGGTGAAAGTGGGGCCACAGGGTTGTTCTTTTCCAAATTCAGGGTCGTTTATGTCACCTCCGTGACAATACGGAAATCCAAAATGGCTTCCGGCTTGGGGGGCATGGTTCAACTCGTCGGGCGGCAGATCATCCCCCAACATATCACGGCCATTATCGGTAAACCAGAGGTGACGAGTAATAGGATGCCAGCTAAATCCGACTGAATTTCGGACGCCATGCGCATAAATTTCACGGTTTGTCCCATCCGCATTCATCCGTAAGATGGTTGAAAAGAGCGGATTCTCTTCGTTGCATACATTGCAAGGCGCACCCACGGGTACATAGAGTTTGCCCTCCGGCCCAAAAGCAATAAACTTCCAGCCATGATGTTCTTCACTTGGTAGGTCATCGGTGACAAGAACGGGTTTAGGTGGCTTTTCGAGTTGGGTCTCGATGTTGTCGAAACGCCAAATTTTATCTATCTCGGAAACATAAAGTGCACCGTCTTTAAAGGCGACTCCATTCGGTGTATTCATATCCTTTGCAATAACCCATTTTTTCTCGGCACGACCGTCGCCGTTCTCATCTCTCAGGGCATAGACCTTTCCCGCTTTCTTGGTTCCAATAAAGACCGTCCCATTTGGTGTTTGGCACAAAGAGCGTGCGTTTTCGATGTTGTCAGCAAATACATCAATTTCAAAACCTTCGGGCAAATTAATCTTGTTTTTACCAAAGGTTTTAGGCGTATTAGACTGATGACAGCCCAACATAACGAAGGCGAGGAAAAAAGAAAACCACTTCATGAAGATGCTGTATGATTGATAAGGAACCGTTTTGTGATTGATGTAAAACCCTACCGAATTACGTTCGGCCAAGTTGCTTTTTTAACTCTTCGAGTTCTTTCAAAAGGGTAAGATTTTTTTGCTGTTCTTGGTCTGCGCGCTGTTTTTCGGCCTCTGCGCGCTGTTGTTGCTCCGTCAAAAGCGTTTCTTGCTCGGCCAAGCGCTTTTGTTGTTCGTTGATGATGGCTTGCTTTTTCTGCATTTCGCGGTCAAAAATCC
>JAFLBZ010000050.1 GCA_017303715.1 Rhodothermia bacterium
TGAGCGTGAGGTTGCCACCGGAAATCGGGAAGGCAGAACTCGCCGCGCTCGTTGCACCATAGTTCACAGTTGCAAAAACGGTTGCTGTTGGTGCGGGGCTGATCTTGTCCACCTTGTAGTTTGCACCCGTATTGCTGCCGGTGGCCGAGATGGTGAAGGTGAAAGTGTCGTCACTTGGATCACTGGAGGTACCATTGTCGTTACAGGTTGGGGTAACGGTGGGCGTATTGATAACGCACGCGGGAGGAGGTTTCAGAAACGTCACGCAGGCATCATCATCTTCCGAAAACGTAAAACCATTATCGGGCGTCGAATCCAGATCAGCCTCTACTTGCGCAGAAATTTCAGTACAGTTACGGATGCTCATTCCCACGTTGGAATCTACATAACCAAAATCATAGCTGTGGTCGTTTTGGCCCGCAAATCCTGTCGTGAAGTTGATGCGAACGTTTGGTGTTGCATTGCCTGCATTATCAAAATGTGCACCATCGGCATCAATTTCGTCATTGCTCCCCACATCTGCTATCGTAGAAAAGTAGGTTGAGCCTGATACAACCGTTGTTTCACCTACCGAGACCGTACAAGATGTATTGCGTGGAATGATGCCACCCGGCCATGCCAAAATCCCGCCAGCACCATCTGTAAAATAATACGTTCCCGATTGCCCACCAGTAGTGGCCGTCGTTGTGCTAGCGGTATTCGCACCACACGTAAGCGTTACGGTGATCCCATCTAATCCATTTTCTCCCGGGTCTTGAATACCGTCTTTATCGGTATCCAACCACACACGGTTGCCAATTTGGAGTGGGGCTGGATTTTCCAGTATTTCTATATCCCCAACCCCACCCGCTTTTCCAAAGGTAGGTTCAACGCCTGGTGCACCTGTAGAGGCAAAAAGTTCATAAGGAAAGGATTTTGCTCCATCCGTTAAACTCCAATCTACACTACCGCCTGTACCGTATGTAATAGGATCCATAATAGCTGCTTTAATGCTGCCACGTCCACTGTTAATTACGCCAGCACCCATACCAATTTCTTCATGATCAACACTCCAATTATCATTACAAAAAAACTCGCCACCTCCAGGTCCTTGTCCATTAGTCGGTCCACAACCTGTTGCTATAGAACCAACTGTAGCAGCCGATTCTAATGTCCAGTTTCCACTATTATTCCACATTGCAAGTATATCCCCACCAGAAATATAATTCACAAGTCCACCACTAAATCCTACTGGTCGCTTATTGTAATATCCAAGTTGATGTCCTCCCCGATCCATAAAAGAAAGTATTAATAAACCAGAAGGCGTAAAATCTATATCCGAGAGAACAGGTTGTGGATAAACATATTGGTCACCACCAGTAAGTAAAAAGGTGCTAAAATCATCTGACCATGGATACCATTTATCGCCATATGGTGCATTTTTAGAGGCTTTACCCTTAGGGTATGTTAAAGCGATAGGAAAACCAGGTAATGGTGTCGTTGAAAACGTATTGGTTGTGGGATTAAAGGTGTAAATATAGGCTGCTAAATCACTGCTTGTTCCACTGGCACTTTCAGCGCTACAAACCAAACCGACATAAATCAAATCCCGATAAGACTCTACTGCAAAAGGTCTGCTCGTTCCGTTGTTACACGATGGACTGGGGATCGAATATTGAGTAACCATAGAACCTGTTGGTACGGTTCCTGATATTCCGATATTCATTTTAATTAATTTTTTCTCAAATAAATTAATTGTGTATAGATACTTTTGGTCATCAGATACCGTCAACCCACCAAGCCCCATTTTTCCAATTAAGGAAAATGTATCATAATCGTCAGACAGTGAGTTAGTAGTGCTAAATCCCCTTGCTACGTCAGACTCATTAAAAGTACCTAAATTAAGATTATATGGTGCACTTTCTAAGTCCACAAATAAACTGGGGGAAGCTGTACCACTAGAGTAATCAATTTTGTAAATCCCACCTAAACCAGCAGGTCCTAAATCGGTATGGCGTTTTAAAAACGCACTCGTAAATGCAAATTTCGTAGCCCGTTGGTACGCAACCCCCCAAACTGAACCCACTTGTTGATTCGAAGCATCAGCACTTGGCAATGTAACTTGTCCCGTATTGGTCCATGGGTAGGACACAAATACAGGGATCCCAGAAAATGTACCTGGACTATTAGAACCTCCCTTAAAAACAGGAATCATCACCTTGGGGTTATCTGAACTCAAGTAATCCTTGGGGTAATTGATACCATAATCCACACCAGATGCAGGCGCAATAACGAATTGTACATTAGTCTTGCTATCTGTACCACCCGGCCCAGAAAAGTCACCATTACCCAAATTGGTAAATACAACCCTACTCGCTCCCGTACAACCAGAAAGAGAATACGTGCCAAGACTCGCCGTAGCGGAAGATGTGGTGGTGGTGCCAGTTCCTCCTGCGCTATCTGTACAAGTAACCGTAACACCCCCCACGCCAATTTCTTTGAATGTTACCGTATTGTCTTTCACGCCATTGGCGTTAAAATCTCGAAAGACGGTTCCGGTGATGGTCTGTGCTGTAACAAGAGTAGGCACAAGCACGACCATGAACAAAAATATTTTAAGCATCTGTGGCATAAGTTGCACATTTTGAAAGATGGGATAAACAACAAAGTGGCTCACAATTATTGTGCCACTTATTTCAAAAACACGACACCGACATGTGTATTTTCAACAAGTACAATACCATAATACAAACTATGAGTATTTTTTAAAAAAATCGCTAAATACAAAGAAAACCGCCAACTAAAAGTAACAACGTCCTATCTCAAGAAAACAAAACACCCCACAACCAAATGGCTGCGGGGCGCATCAATGAGACACATGAGGCTTTTTTTAGTTCACCGTCACATTAAGTGTAAGGGTATAGGTTCCGGGGGCGATATTACCCACCGTCCAAAGTCCTGTTGCATTGCTGTATGAACCCGTTGCAGTGGTGGCACTCACAAAGGTTAATCCGGCGGGAACCACATCCCGCACCACAACACCATTGGCTGTACCGGGGCCTTTGTTCACCAATGTGAGGGTATAGGTGAGGGGATCTCCCGGACGCACCACAGGACTACTGGAGGTTTTCGTCAGTTCCAGATCCGCAGTTGGCACAACACTCGAACACGTGGGCGGAGCCGTTACCGTAACTGGTGTGAGCGAACACGTTGTGGTCGTATTGTCCGTTAGGGTGAGCGTGAGGTTGCCACCGGAAATTGGGAAGGCAGAACTCGCCGCGCTCGTTGCACCATAGTTCACAGTTGCAAAAATGGTCGCTGTTGGTGCGGGGCTGATCTTGTCCACCTTGTAGTTTGCACCCGTATTGCTGCCGGTGGCCGAGATGGTGAAGGTGAAAGTGTCGTCACTTGGATCGCTTGCTGTGCCATTGTTGTTACAAGTGGGCGTAACGGTGGGCGTATTGATCGAACACGTTGAGGCGACGATAAAGCCAAAATCTACCGAGAGGTTGGAGCGGTTATCGGCAAACGCATCATTGTCATCATCGGTAGCACTGCTTTTACGATCTACCTCGTTCGTAGGCTCCGTCAATCCTGTACCTTCGCCCAGCGTTACCACTGCCGATTTAACGCCCGTTCCATCAACAATCGTTCCGTTGTCGTTGTTATCGCCATCTGAATCGGGATCGGCTTCTTCGCCTGCGGTGGAGGAGGTTTTGCCATTCAATGCACTCGGCATGAGCGCCGATGTTTGGTTGGATGGAATTTTGACGACATAATCGCCCGCATCAAGCGCGGTGAACAAGTACTTTCCATTGCTGTCGGTATTGGTGCTACTGACGAATGTTTCAGTTCCACCGGAAACGCTGTACAACTCGACCAACACGCCTTCAATCCCCATTTCGCCACTATCCGCCATACCATCTTGGTTGGTATCCATCCACACCAAATTCCCCAAGCGGTAGCCCGGAATCATTGCCCCGGTCGGAATGGCAATGCCCACTTTACGGGGTTCAGCAGTGTCCAAACGAGTTGTGGTCACGCTTGGATCAAGTCCTGCATTGGTGGAGCGGTGCGCGATGGAGTTCCACGCAACCGTTTCAAAAGGAGCTGAAACGGGAACTTGCATGGGAACATTAAGAATGATCTCTTTTCCCGGCTCCCAGTGTGGTGCGGCGGTAAACGGCACTTTGAGGCGGAAGCCCTTCACCGTACTCCAGTTGGTAACGGTGGTTGTCCAATCGTTGGTACAGCCCGCTTGCCACCCCGATTCATTGGTAGAGTTGGACATTTCAGGGCGACACGGATTGGTGGAAAAGGTATAGGCGATTTCGGCTCCGGTAAGGGCAAGCACCGATGTGGTGTAAGCATCGGCAGCGGTCGGCGCGCCCACCACTAATGGCGACCATTGGGTATCTCGGGTTTGTGCGGTGAGGATTTCGGAAACGCCTGTATCGCCCACGAACGGAAATACGTCATACGCCACATAGTCTTTCAGGGCAAGATTACCATAGTTGATGAGCTTGATTTTGTAATCGAACGTGCCACCGGGAACGGTTCTTGCAATACAAGGGAAACGGGTATAGCTGCCATCTAAGGTTGGGCAGAAGGCATCTGGAATAGCAGGCGTGCTGGCTGGATCGTCCACATTCGGCAACGAGGCATGACCGCGTATCCATTTCTCCGCACCCATTACCACAGCGGAAATGACACTAAATCCAGCTCCATAAGAACGACATGTGCCCTCGGTTGTGTTGCCGTCCCCATCTTCGTCATTCACATCAGCCTCAAAAACAGTAATACTTCCATAGTAATTATCCGTACATTCTAATGTACCAGTATATGCTCGGCTCCCTATCCTAAGGCGGTTGTTATAGCCTCCTACGGGAGTACCTGCTTTAACCTTGGTTATAATTTTTATCGTAAAACCGCCATAAGCTCCTTGCAGAGCAGGCATGGAATAAGAATTGGGCACACCCGGTGTGCCGTCTATCCGATAAGAACCAACAGGAACCGTATTGCCATAGACCCACCTCAGCAGGGTACGCCCAGTACTGTTATAGTTGTTAACCACCTCTAAATTGGGAGAAGGGGCGGCGGGATCCGTAGAAGAAAAAAGCGTCCATCGCACAAACTCCAACTCAGGGGGTAAAAAGTCTGTTAGAATAGGATCGGGAAAAGGCAAGGTTCCCGTAGCATTTCCAGCAAACATCGTCCACTCCACCTCATCTCCGGGCTTGATTGAGCCTGAAGTGTTCAGCACCTTATTTGCTCCGAGACGTGGGATGGCCGCTGGAATGGTAAGGTCATGACAACTTTGCTGTGGCGCCGCAAGACCCGTAAAATTAGCCGTAGCACAGTTTTGAAGCGTTGTACCCGAAGAACCTGCCGGAATGGTAAAGAAAAAGCCGGGACCTCGTTGATTTTCGCAGGTGAAACAGGCGTTATGAACGTTCCGGCTTGCTATCGGAATATCATTTAAAAACACCCACCGAAAGTTGGTCACCCCTGTCGTTGGATAATCTGTACCCGCTATAAATTCTCGCGCACCAGTCGAGGAACCATCTTGTGTCCCCATCGCCGTCCAAGAACCTCCACTGTCCGTTGAGTATTCTACCCTTGCCTGTATGGTGGTTGGTAGCCATTCCCCAGAATAAACTTTAGAGAATTGAATACCTGCCGGAACAGTCTCCGTAAAAACTACGTTTTGAAGCGGCACATTGGAGTCATTGGTATGAAACCGAAGGCGCCAAAAATAATTACTTGCTCCTTCTGCTGGCGTGGGCACATCATAGCTTGGAAAAAACTTCTGGAAGGTAATGGCCGGTGAAGGCGCACTAAAGCCATGCGTCGCCATTCCACATACATGCAGGTTTCCATATACTGTCGTACCATCGGCACAAGCCTCGTTGGTAACACTGCTTGCTCCAAATGTTCCATTGGGGTAATTAAGCACGATTGTACGTGTTGTGATTGGAAAACTACCGGGTGTATTGCTATTAGCGATCCAATTCGCAACCAAATTCGTACTCGGCAACGTCCAAGTGATGGTATTCCCGCTTACCGTCCCACCGCCAGCATCCACCACTGTAGCCCCTGCCGGAAATGTATCGGTAAGGGTAACAGGAGCAACATCCACGTTACCCGTGATGGTTGTTGCATTAAAAGTAATATGATAAGTAACATCTGTACCAGCGGCTGGCGTCCCTGTTGGCGAAAGTTTTGTTTTGGTGATGGAATACTTTGGCGTAGGAGGTGTTGTACTTACGTTGATATTCACCGATGCATTGATTGTACCATTCCCCGGATCAACAGGATCTGTAATGACCGACACACCGGGAATGTTGATGGTTTGTCCTCCAGCACCTGCATCAATACGGAAAGTCACCAAGACATCACCAGAGTCCCCGCCATCATATGGATTACGGGCAATGGTGATGGTTTTGGTTGCATTGTTGTAAGAACCAGTAGTACCTGTGGGTGTGGCCATACTTACAAACTCAAGGGTCGTAGGAACTACGGTGGTGATGGTCAAATTACCACAACCCGTTGTTAGACTGGAGCATGAGTAGCGGTATCTAATGGTCACCATTGAACCTGGGTCATAAGGACCTGCATATGGCAAATCCATACTGAATGTTTGCGAACCAGACTTTTCACTAAAATTGAATGTAGATGCTTTTAACGAATTGGGAAATGACGCACAAACTCCCAATAAAGCAAGAAAGCAATATTTGATGGTTTTATTTACTACCCTCATCTTTAAAACCTTTATTTATATGGTAAAACGAATGCAAAACGATTCTTTGGCCCAGCACATCGCGCAGGATGTACAACAACAATCCTTTATTTAGCTTGGTTAACAAAAGAGATGCCAAACATGGGATTGTGTACAAGGTGCGAGACACCAAAAACCACCCTCAACGAACTTTTTTATCTCATAGACGGACTTGTCCTACAACTACCCAACATAACAAAGCATATAAAAACAAGGACTTGCCTTAAACATCCTAAAAACACTTCACCAATACTGTTCACCAAATTATCACATATACTGTGTCATTTTTTATCGTCTCATGCAACCTCAAAAGCAGTTATGTATCCACACCAACCCAAAATGCCCACTACTTATCTCAATTTGGAATACTATTTTTTAAAGTCATCCATTCACCTTATTAGGATGGGCATCTGTATATAAGCGAAAAGTTTTTGTTTCAGATCGTGAAAGGCTTGGCTTCGGCTACACTCAGCCAGCAACACCCTCACCTATTAAGTGTCGCACTGGTCATGCTAATGGTAGTCTAAACATCTTCGGTGGCCGTGTAGATTTTGATCACCATACCTTGATTAACCAGCTCAGAGGTAAACCAACGGCACAAATCGACCCAAAAACCATTATCTTCTAAAATACACAGAGCGATTTCGCCCATTCCCGTACATTCACCACAAACCAAATGGCCATACAACCATGCCCACATATCAAGAATCCTTAGCCCTATTCCACACTTGGACTATAGGCGAGAGCCTCCGCAAACATGCTTATGCTGTCGAAGCCGCCGTAGCGTATTATGCTCGGTTGTTTAGAGAAGACGAAAACCTCTGGCGGATTACCGCCTTGCTCCACGACATGGACTACGAGCGCCACAAATCGCCAGAAGAACACCCTTTTGTTGGTGTAAAGGTTTTGGAGGCATTAGGATACCCCTCCGAAGTGTGCGAGGCTATTCTCGGACATGCCACCTATTCTGGCGTTCCCCGAACATCACTATTGGCCAAAACCCTCTTTGCTTGCGACGAATTGGCAGGTTTCATTACAGCTATAGCTTATATGCGACCGGATAAACTGAAGGGCATGGAGGTAAAATCCGTCAAAAAGAAATTAAAGGACAAAGCATTTGCCGCTGCCGTTAGCCGCGAGGACATCCGGCTTGGTGCTGAAGAATTGGGCATAGAGATGGATATACACATTGCCAATGTGATTGCCGGAATGCAGGCGCAGGCAGAACGTTTGGGATTTTGAAAAGCAAAAAACCGGATCAATGATAGCCCAATCACAGATCCGGTTTATAAGGAGGAGGTAAGTTTCGTTTTAAACACCCAAAAGGCTTAGGCTTTTTTAGGAGCAGCCTCGTGAGCAAAGAAGTAGTAGGCCAATGCACCTACCACCGGTAAGAACCAAAGCGCCAAGAACCAAAGTACTTTTGAACCCAAACCCCGGTTGCTTTCAAAGATTTTGACCATGAAATAGATATTTACAATCAAAACCAAGATAGCAAGTGGGCTGAACGATTTGGCATTGTGCCAGACATCACCCAAGTTCCCGCCAATTCTACAACCCGTAAGGTAAAACATGGTAAAGGCCGCCAAGATGGGAGCGGTAAAACGTTGCACATTAAAAGAACGTATTTTCATGACCTTGATATTTAAACGGTTAGATGAATGAATATATTGTGGATGTTTAACTGTTTTTGACCACTTTTTTTCGGCCCCAAATCCAGTACACCAAAACCCCAACCACAGGAACAACCACCATTGCAGTCATGGCCATTTTGATGCCTGTAACCAAATAACTTTTCCAGATGGTGATGGTGGCAATCAAGGCTAAAACACCATTAACAAGAGCAAGAATACCCATTAGAATGTCTTTGACCATACCAAAAAGGCTTTGTCCGTCTGCCAAAAGAATCAGTATTTCCATTTTACTTGGGGTTTAATAGAGGCGAATATCTTGGTTGTCTTTATGATGAACCGCCACTATCCGCATCAGTTTAGATTTTGTATTTTTCAAGAAGGCTTACGCAGTCCAATAGAAGTGGTTGCAAAACCGAGAAAATAATTTAAGGAACCCTTTACACTTTTCACCCGTTAAGACGACCAAAAAACACCTATGAAAATTGGAAACATAGACTTAGGGGCTCGCCCAATTGTGCTTGCGCCAATGGAAGATGTCAGCGACCCCCCTTTTCGCGTGATTTGTAAGCGCTACGGAGCCGATTTGGTCTATACCGAGTTCATTTCTTCGGGCGGCTTGGTCTATGATGCCAAGAGTTCTGTGCAAAAGTTGGCGTTTCATGCACAAGAACGCCCTGTCGGGATTCAACTCTTTGGTGGAAACCCAGCACAAGTGCGCGAGGCTGCAAAAATTGTGGATGATGCAGAACCCGATTTGATTGATATTAACTACGGTTGCCCCGTCAAAAAAGTGGTTTGTCACGACGGCGGCGCAGGGATACTTCGAAACATTCCCAAAATGCGCGAAATCACCGAGCAAGTTTTGGCCGTAGCCAACCGACCCGTAACCGTAAAAACCAGACTCGGCTGGAACGATGACAGCATTAATGTACTGGAAGTGGTGCGGATGTTACAGGATATCGGGGTTCAGGCCATTGCGATCCATGCACGAACCCGTGCCCAACTTTACACCGGATCAGCACGTTGGGAATGGCTTAAGCGGATCAAAGATGAAAGTGGCCTCCACATACCGTTGATTGGTAATGGAGATGCCACCTCGCCAGAATTGATCCAGAAAATGTTTGACGAAACGGGCGTAGATGGGGTTATGGTTGGACGTGGCGCCATCGGGAATCCTTGGATATTCCGTGATGCAAAACACTATTTGGCTACGGGAACCTTGCCTCCACCACCCTCTTGGGACGAGCGCATCTCGGTGATCCAAGAACATTTATACCTCAAGGCCGAGTGGCTGGGTGAGCCAAAAGGGGTTTTGGAAATGCGGCGGATGTATGGTGGGTATTTTAAAGGCTTCCGCAATGCCAGTTTTTGCCGACAAAGGATGATGCAGGAAAAAACATTGACCGGTGCTTTGGAGGCTTTGGAGTCCTTCCGCGCATTAGATCCCGATGAACTGGCCGAACCAAAGGGCTTGGTTGCCGTGTCGTCTCTTCCAGAAACACTTGAAGTGCCGTTTATGGTGGATTGACACGCCTTTTATGGGTTTAATCCACTTCTCCGCGCTAACCGACGACGTTACTGTTTCGTTAGTCATTGTTTTTGTTTGCTTTATGTCTTTATTCATGCGGGCGGCGTTGCCACATGCTTTCCGACATCATAATAACCCCATGCTTCAGCGTGGGGTTTTCTGCAACGAATCCTACCTTCGGCTTTAGCCATGACAAAGCACCGCCCAGCCCCGTAGGGGTGACATCTTCATAGAGATCGGTTTCCCAACGCATAGCAAAGCCCCGTAGGGGTGGCCTCTTCGTAGAAATCCGTTTCCAACGCACCGCAAAGCCCCGTAGGGGTGACATCTTCGTAGAAATCCGTTCCCAACGCACCGCATACACGATAGATGATCGTTCAGGGCTAAAGCCCAATGCTATTCGGAGCCTACTACTCCGCCCTGAAGGACGGAGTTAATATCGCATTATGCGTAGTTCTTGCTTTGATGCTTCCGCGCTAAAGGACGACGTTACTGTTTCGTTAATCATTGTTTTTGTTTGCTTTATATCTTTATTCATGCGGGCGGCGTTGCCACATGCTTTCCGACATCATAATAGCCCCATGCTTCAGCGTGGGGTTTTCTGCAACGAATCCTACCTTCGGCTTTAGCCATGACAAAGCACCGCCCAGCCCCGTAGGGGTGACATCTTCGTAGAAATCCGTTCCCAACGCACCGCATACACGATAGATGATCGTTCAGGGCTAAAGCCCAATGCTATTCGGAGCCTACTACTCCGCCCTGAAGGACGGCGTTAATATCGCATTATGCACGTAATCCTTGCTTGATGCCTCCGCGCTAAAGGACGGCGTTAATGCCTTGCTTCACTTTTCATCTCTGCCAAGCTATTGCTTTGGGGTTGCGATCAACCCCGCCCTAAAGGACGGCGTTAATATCGCATTATGCGTAGTTCTTGCTTTGATGCTTCCGCGCTAAAGGACGGCATTACTGTTTCGTTAATCATTGTTTTTGTTTGCTTTTTAAAACCCGAAATTCACGTTGTTATCAAACTGCTTCACACAAAAGCCCTGCCACGCACCGAAACGCGACAGGGCCTAAAACGGCCATTCGGCTGCATGGGTTTATGCCAAGCCTACCTCTGGGGATTTTGGCAAGGGTTGTTGATCGTCCTCTACCCAAACCGCGTCCTCAATATTGCCGAATTGGAGACCATCTGCACGAGCAGAGAGGCCAATTTCTATGGTCTCACCCGATTTTATCCAGCCACCCAAAATCTCTTGTGCCAACCGATTGGTGATCTCGCGTTGCATGACACGCTTCAGCGGCCTTGCCCCAAAGACGGGGTCAAATCCTTGCCGAGCCACCCAATCTTTTGCGTCGTCGGTGAGGGTAAGATTTAGGTTGTGACTTGTTTTGGCCAGATGTTGAATTTGGGCAAACAAAATTTCCACGATGCGCCGAATTTCTTTTTGCCCCAAGGGATTAAACATCACCACCTCATCAATACGGTTCAGAAATTCGGGGCGCACCCGTTGTTTGAGCATAGTAAAGAGGTCTTCTTGGAGTTTCCGGTTTTCTGCGGCGGAAAGTATGCCTCCGGCGGCCTCGGTTCGGCTTTGGATCATCTCCGCCCCAATATTGGACGTCATGATGATAATGGTGTTTTTAAAATCTGCGGTACGGCCTTTGTTGTCGGTCAATCGGCCATCGTCCAGCACCTGTAAGAGGATGTTAAAGACCTCTGGATGTGCTTTCTCGATCTCGTCTAAGAGGATAACGGCATATGGACGGCGGCGGACGGCCTCGGTCAGTTGCCCACCTTCGTCATAACCCACATAGCCGGGCGGCGCACCAATCAGGCGGCTTACAGCATGGCGCTCTTGGTATTCGCTCATGTCTATGCGCACCATGGCCGCCTCGTCGTTGAACAAGAACGAGGCCAAGGCTTTGGCCAACTCGGTTTTTCCGACGCCCGTTGTTCCAAGGAAAATAAACGAACCAATGGGGCGATGTTGATCTTGCAAGCCAGCGCGTCCGCGTCGCACCGCATTCGAGACGGCATGGAGTGCCGCAGATTGCCCGACGACCCGTTTAGACAGCTCCTCCTCCATTTTGAGCAATTTAGCCCGTTCAGATTCCAACATTCGTGTTACGGGAATGCCCGTCCAACGGCTTACTACTTCGGCAATGTCCTCGGCGGTGACTTCCTCTTTCAGCATAGACCCTTTTACTTGCAGGGCATTTAGTTTTTCTTTCACCGCAGCAATGTTACGTTCTTGTTCGGGCAGTTTCCCATAGCGGATTTCGGCTACTTTTGCAAAATCGCCCCTACGCTCGGCGGTTTCGGCTTCAAAACGTAGGTTTTCGATCATTTCTTTACTCGTCCGAATTTCTCCCACAAGTTCTTTTTCCTGCATCCATTGGCTCTTAAGGATGTCGCGTTGTTCGCCTAAATTGGCCAATTGCTCGTTGATGTGTAACATTTTGTCTTCGGCAGCCTTCACCCCATCGGCCACTTCGCGCTTCATGGCTTCACGTTCGATCTCCAACTGCCGGATTTGCCGCTCCAAATTGTCCAACTCTTCTGGCATCGAGTCAATTTCGATGCGGATGCGTGCCGCCGCTTCATCCATCAAGTCAATGGCCTTATCGGGCAGAAACCGCTCGGTGATGTAACGGTTCGAGAGTTCTACCGCTGCCACAATAGCGCCATCCAGAATGCGGATACCATGATGCACCTCGTAACGGTCTTTGATACCGCGCAAAATGGAAATGGAGTCCTCCACAGACGGTTCCTCCACCATGACTGTTTGGAAGCGGCGTTCGAGTGCCTTGTCCTTCTCCATGTATTTTTGGTACTCGGCCAAGGTAGTTGCCCCGATTGCCCGCAACTCACCCCGCGCAAGCGCAGGTTTCAAGATATTGGCCGCATCCATCGCACCTTCGGCGGCTCCAGCCCCAACCAAGGTATGAATCTCGTCAATAAAAAGAATAAGTTGCCCGTTGGCCTCGGTCACCTCCTTCACAACAGCTTTCAGACGGTCTTCAAACTCGCCCCGATATTTGGCTCCGGCAATGAGAGCGCCCATGTCTAGAGATACAATTTCTTTGGACTTAAGCCCTTCTGGAACATCGCCAGAGACCATACGGATGGCCAAGCCTTCGGCAATAGCGGTTTTACCCACGCCGGGTTCCCCAATCAAAACGGGATTGTTTTTGCTCCGGCGGCTTAGGATTTGAAGCACGCGCCGGATTTCATCGTCACGCCCAATTACCGGATCAATTTTACCTTTACGGGCAAGGTCATTCAGGTTGCGAGCATATCGTTTAAGCGCATTGTAGCGACCTTCAGCGTGTTCATCCGTCGCCGATTGTGTCCCTCGTATGGTACGCAAAACCTGTAAGATTTGACTTTTGGATACCCCTAATTCCCGTAGTGCCTGTCCTATCGCCTCTTTACTCTCGGCGAGGGCAATCAAGAGTGCCTCAGTCGTCACAAATTCATCTTTTAAGGCATCGGCTTCTTTTTGTGCTTGGTCAAAAACGTACTTGGTTTCGGTATTCAGGTATTGCCCTTCCACTCCAGCCCCTGCTACCTTGGGCAATCGCGCCAGAATAGCGTCTGTTTTGGCGGATAACGATGCGGCTTGTATGCCCAATTGCTGGAAGATGCTACTTGCTACACTTTGACTATCTCCCAACAATGCCTTCAGCAAATGAGCAGGTTCAATCATTTGATGGTTTTGAGCCGCTGCAAGCTCTAAGGCTGCTTGTACGGTCTCACGGGCTTTCACCGTAAACTTATTCAGATTCATGGCATTTCCTCCTTTATTTTCTAAGCAGACCCAATGCCAAAACCATTCCCAACCCTTTTTTTAGACAAGGTGGCAAATAGAGCGACCAAGTATGACGTATTGGCACGCAACTTAGTCAGTCCTCTGACAAGTTTACCCTTGCATAGGGTTGAGTGAATCACAAATAAGCGAAGATGACAGGATTTAGGGTTAGTCAGTCTATCGTAACAATGAACTAAAATTCAAACCATACACGAGTTTCTTACCAATGTACTTCACTAAAGAGTTGCAAACTTAGCCCCACAAGAGCGCCATTTTAATCCGGTGGATTTTTCTAAAGACCGCCTTGCCATACGAGAATCATGATGGGACTCAAGGGATTGAGTCATTGAAGGATTAACCGTAGCCTTAAAACTAATCCTCCTTTTTTCCTGCGATGAGGTTAACCACCTCTACCTCAAATCCTAATGTGGCATGAGGTGGAATTGAATATCCACCCGTTTGATAATTGGGAACGCCAGCAGAGCCATATCCAAGGTGTGGCGGGATGATCAGCGTCCGCTTACTGCCCTTACGTGCGCCCACCATGCCAATATGCCAACCCGGAATAACGTTACTCACCCCAAGGGTGAATTTGAAAGTCGCATCTCCGGTGGACTGGTCGAAGACCGTTCCATCGGTAAAGTAGCCCCGTGCATCCACAAAATAACCTTTATACTTCACTTCGAGCAAGTCTCCACTATCTGCACCTTCACCACTTCCTGCCGTGGTTTCGGTTTTGGTTACGCTCGGTTGTCCGAGCAACTCCACTTCAAAAACAATGGTGGCATTTTTGGGAACAATGACCTTTCCGGTGCGGTCTTTGATGCCATCTCTCCCCCAGGCCAAACTTGGTGGGACTGTAATTTTCCGTTTCCCCCCGATACGCATTCCTTGGATGCCATCACTAAAGCCCGTTGGGGAGATCGAGAAATCATTAACAAAGGAGAGCGGCTTTTCATCGGTAGATTGCTCGAACGGGGTAGCCTGTCCCAAAATAGTTGCGGAGTATTTTACTTGCCACGTATTGTACAAGCCGCCAATCTCGCCCGTCCCGACGACCAAGTCCTCTATTTGTACTTCGGCTTTGTTGAAGATATCGCAACCACCAAAGAAAAAAATGCCCATAAAGAGCGTAAGGAAAGAACGGAGTATGTTGCTTTTCATAAAAGTAATGCTATCATTTATTCTGGAAATTAGCCGGAGTTACAACTTCGCGGGTAACACCTTCCTGCCTTAAAGTAGTAACAAACCGCTGGAGTTGCGGAAAAAAGGCCGTGAAGTGTGTTGATAATTCGTGATAATGGGTTTCAAAATCCAAAATAGTTTCTTCAAATTGGTTTGGTTTTCCAAATTGTCGCTGCATCCGTCGGCTTAGTCCGGTCAGAGAAGCCGCTATACCCTCTTGTGTGGCATATCCTGCCAACCAGTCATCCTTTTCCATATAAGGCAAAACAAATTGCAAGCGCGGCGGCAATATCTCCCATTGCTCCTTGACCTCGCGATAGCACTGGGTAGTAAATTCTTGCAGCGGTAAAGGATGATACAAAGACCAATCTCGCGCCAAAAAATGGTCGTACACCACATCAATAGCAATACCCGCAAGTCGCCGATTTTGACTACCGATCAGGCTTTGACTTTGTTTGACAATGGGGTGACGGTCTGTGTAAACGTCTATTTGTCGGTGCTCTGCAATACCTTTAATGATGGGAGGCGGAAAGTGAAGGTTTGCTATATTACCTTTTACAAAATCCCCCAGCAAATTTCCGAGCCGCGACTCCGGCGTGTCTTCCGACAAATACAAATGTGCTAAAAAATTCAATCGCGTTTTGACAAGAGATGATGGAATTACCAGACAATTTCTGCACCGAATTGGTCTAAGAGTGCCCGAACGGTTGCATTGGTTTGGCTGAGCTTTTGCAGCTGTTGGTACGGGTCTGCATTTTCGGCATCGGCGTGGCTTGCGGCATCGGAGACGGTTACTGCCTGAACAAAAAAACCAAGATTGGGTGGGTGGCTAAATCCAGCCACCGCAGCCAATTCAGCAGCAAGCCATTCCCGTTGTTGACCCAGCATCTCAACGTGCATGGTGTCGGGCACGGCAATCAGAAGCATAGAGCGCTCGGCGCGGTCTAAACGGGTATGTTTTAGCATCCCAAAAACGGCGATACGCTCGCGTTTAATCCGCATTAGAAAATCCGCCCAATGTTTATTGGCTTCAAAAAACACGCGGTTATAATTTTCTTCTGTGGTTGTTTTATGGACTTGTACCTGAACTTCGATTTTTTGTGGCCCGGACGCACTGGCCTTATTCGTGGGCTTATTTCCGGCAAATGCGGGTTTGCCAAAAAGTGCCTCATAAGAGGTTATACTCCGAGTGGGGTCTTGTGTTTTTTCTTTGGACGGGGTGAGGAGTGGCGGCTTGGGTTCTGCAACCGAAGTAGAGACGGCCTCAACCGCACGCAGAGGTGCTTTTATTGACCCATATGAAGACGCAGTTTGGATACTACCGCTACCGTGACGTTGTGGGCTGCTTTGTGTAGGGGGCACTTGCGAAACGGGTGCGGTTGGTGGGATGTTCCCGGACTTAATGCTTGCCTCAAGACGGTCTAAATGGCGTAACAGCTGCCCTAAATCCACCGCCGTTGGCATCGTGACCAATTTTAACAACATCATTTCCAACCTAAGGCGCGGTTGGGCACTGGTTTTCAAAGAAACCTCCCCTTCCGATACGATTTGCAACATTCGTAGCAGGTCTGCCTCCAAAAACCGTTCGGCCTCCCGCTGATACCGTTGTTGTACGGCTTCAGCAGCCTCGATCAATCCGCCCGATTTTGTGGCTTGTGCGACCAAGAGATTGCGCATATGTGTCGAAAGGCCACCCACAAATTCCAAATAATCCGCACCAGAAGTAACCAATTGGTGAACAAAATCAAAAACAGGTGCAGTTTCGCGGGTATGAACCATATCCGTAACAGAGAAATATAGGTCGGTGGCAATCACTCCAAGGGCTTTCGCCAGTTCCGAATATTTCAGGTCTGTTCCGCAAAGTGCTATTGCCTGATCAAATGACGAGAGTGCATCGCGAAGCGCCCCGTCCCCTTTTTGGGCAATCAGCACCAACGACTCCTCATCCGCCGAGAACCCTTCAATCTGGCAGATTTCCTTTAGTCGCCCTACAATATCGGCTACGGGAATACGCTTAAAGTCGAAACGTTGACACCGAGATAAAATGGTGGGTAAGACTTTGTGCGGTTCGGTGGTTGCAAAGATAAATAGGGCATGAGGTGGCGGCTCTTCCAAAGTCTTGAGCAAGGCATTAAAGGCCGCATTGGAGAGCATATGCACCTCGTCTATGATGTAAACCTTTTTGCGTGCTCCTTGCGGCGGAATGATCACTTTATCGCGCAACGCCCGAATATCATCCACCGAGTTGTTGGAGGCGGCGTCTATTTCGATGATGTTCAGGCTGCGCCCTTCCTCAAAACTCCGGCAGGACTCGCAATTTCGGCAAGCCTCGCCACGGTCGCGCTGTGTGAGCAAGGTGGTACAGTTGATGGCCTTGGCCAAAAGTCTGGCTCCGGTTGTTTTCCCTACACCGCGTGGTCCACTAAAGAGATAAGCATGTGCCAAGCGTCCTGACTGGATGGCATTCCGTAGGGTCTCGGAAACATGTGCTTGGGAGACCAAGTCGCCAAAGGTTTGCGGGCGATACTTTCGGGCCGTAACGATAAATTCTCTGGTGCTACTCATGGTTGCTCAAGGCGGAATGGTTGGTGAGGCGGTAAAATTACGCACGTTTCGGCTTAATCCCACATTTTGCACATAAGTTTTCTGAAAACGATCCGGTTTTAGTCTTGTCGCATCTTCAAACGGAGGTACTGTACCACCTTGGCCATTTCTTCCGGGGTTAGGCGTGGCCGCGTGGACGATTCGCCGGATTGCTGCGCCAGTAATTTCGGGTACCAATCCCCCGGCTCAGGTAAATCGCCTGTATGCCGAGGAATTAAGTGCAGGTGCATGTGTCCTACGGTTTGTCCAGCGGAAGCGCCATCCTGAATAGTCCAATCGCACCCATCTGCATGGAAACTCGCCGTGACAAAGGACGCCACCTTGCGTGCAAACTTCCAGAAATCGTCCCATTCCGCCTCGTACATTGCAGCTACCCGTTCCACATGCCGTCTAGGGACAATCAAAACATGTCCGGGCAAAATCGGCGATAGGTTATACAACGCCAATGAAGAGGGGTCTTCAGCAAATACGGCACTTGCCACTGATGGTGGACAAAATGGACAGCGGGTTTCTTTGGGCTGATTTTCATGCATAGGACACAAGTACATACAAAAACGGAGACCATAGGGCCTCCGTTTTGGGGATTCAACATTGTTTTAACGTTGCAGGGTATCCGGCGGTGCGGACAAGGTGTCTATAGCAGCGCGTTCCTGTTCTTCTTGATACCGTTTAGATTCCTCGAAGAGGTCTTTTAACTGCTTGGCACCCATTCTGTATTCCTCGTTTTGCAAGCCCAATTCACGCATCAAACGTTGGCCATATTGTGCCGCCTTCTCGAATTGCTCGCTGATCATATAGGTTCGCCAAATCTGCTCGGCATACAACTGCGCTTTTTCGACATCTGCCCCCGATTTATACTGCCGAATGGCCATATTTTCGGCGTTACGCATCATTTCATCGGCACGTTTTGTATCACCCAATTTCCGGTACGTTTCCGAGAACAGATAGGTAGAATAGAAATCTGGCGGGATCACTTTGGGATCTACTTGTTTGGCCAAACGCGCTACAACTTGCTCGGCTTCGGCTTTTCTGCCAGAGCGAATGAGTTGATCCGCCAACTGCAAGAAAAGAGTACGGTAGTTGTCCGTCATGCCGCGAATATTTTCATCGAAATAAATATTGGGATTGTTTAAGCCGGTAAAACGGAATTGTGCTGTCCGGCGTAGCATGAGGTCGGGTACTACGCGACCTTGAGACTCGTTATGTTTTATGGGGACAACCCGTGTTGCCAAACCTTCTAACTGCAAGTAGTCTTCCAGACTTACCAAGCCATCCGGCGCAACCGTCACCGCAAAATAAATGGGGCGCTTCCAACCTTGCTCGGCATTGGTTTTGATCACATCCAAAACGGCTTGGTCATTGGGATACAACAGGCTGATTTCCTCGGAGTATGGGTGCCCTTTTACTGTCCATGCCATTTGGGAAGGCGCTTGGAGGGAATCGGCCATGGCATGATGAAAAACACCACCCGGCTGAAAAACTGTTGGACTCATTGGAATGGAGACCTGTTGTCCTTTGCCTTCGATCGGCTGAATGTCTATCGCCTCAATCGCTGCATCGGTCATCGAAATGGGCAGCGGTGCGGCATTGTGAGACTTTTGGTTCTTGAGCTGCTTGATGTACCAAGAGGTTTGGAGGAGCGAGAGGTTTACAACTCGAACATCGCGACGGACGCCCTCTACTTCTTGTAAATACCAGAGCGGGAAAGTATCGTTATCCCCATTGGTAAAGATAATTGCGTCTTTCTCTAAGGAGTTTAACATGTTCCACGCATAGTCCCAAGCCACCCGTTCGCCTTTGCGGTTATGATCTGCGTAGTTTTCGACGAGCATATGTCCCGGAACGGCCACAAAGCAAGCCGCCAAAACAGCACCAGCAACTCCCGTTTTGGCAGGAGCGGCTAAATGCTTAAGGGCTTCTCCCACCAATTCTATGAGCGCCGTTGCACCAATTCCTATCCAGAACGCAAAGGCCCAGAAACTCGCCACATACGCATAATCACGCTCACGCGGCTGCATCGGGGTTTGATTGAGGTATAAGATAATCCCAATACCCGTTACAAAGAACAAAATCCCCAGCGCAAATGCCCTCCGCCAGTCTTTTTTGATATGCCACCCCATACCAATGAGGCCCAGCAATAACGGCAAAGCATAAAACGCATTATGCGATTTCTGTTCACTTGGCGTTTGCATACCCGCCAAAATATTCTCGTCAGGGAAAGCAATCCAAGGAGCGGCTTGATAATCGCCAGCCTTGCCCACAAAATTCCACAAGAAATAGCGAAGATACATGTGATTCACCTGATACCGCCAGAAGAAGTCCCAGTCAGAGTCGAACTGTGCATAAAAACGAACATGTTCTTGGCTTTGGTCTGACCATCGGCGGGGGAAAAGTTTATTCTTCTCGGGGTCTATGGTTCCGGTATTGTTGTCGTAAGAAGGACCTGCCAAAAGCGGCGTTTTTCCATATTGCTCCCGTTTCAGGTACGACACAATAGCATCTACTGTTTCGGGGTCGTTTTCATCAATCGGCGGATTTGCAGCACTTCTAATAAAGATCAAAGCATAGGTTGAATAGCCGATAATCACCAACAACAAGCCTATGCTAAACAGATTAAGTAATTGTTTTTTATTGATATGGGAATAATACACCAAAGCCGCAACCAAAATTGGGACAACCAGCATGACGAGAGAAGGAACGCCCGAACTTCCTGCGATGGATGGCAAGGTTTGGATAATACCCGGATAAATGATAAAGAAAATAACCGACGACAAAAGTCCGGTAAGGACAATGCCTTTAAAGCGCTGCCCGTTGGTAAAGTCCGGCTTATCGAACTTTTCGTAGAAAACCAAAAGACCCGTAAAAAAGATGGCCAAAAGGTTTAGGAGGTGTACCCCCGTTGCAAGACCAAAAAGATAGGCAATCAGCAAAAGCCAACGGGAAGAAACGCCACCCAGTTGACCGCCCAATTTTTGTTCATCACGACGCACCTGGTCCACCCATTTAAAGGTTAACCAAACCACAAGCGCCGTAAAAAACATAGAAATGGCATAGACCTCTGCCTCGACCGAGTTGAACCAGTGGGAGTCGGTAACGGTAAACGTAAGTGCGGCAATGAGACCGCCACCAATACCCGCAACAAGGTCTAAGCCCTGCCATTCCTCCAAACGGCCTTTCCACTCTTCCATCATCCGCGTCACAATCAGGTACGTCAGCAAGGTGGTTCCGGCGGAAGACAAGACCGAGATCAGGTTAACACTCCACGCAATTTGGGAGGTGGGCATAAACATGGAGAAAAGCCGACCAATGAGCATATAAAATGGTGCTCCGGGCGGGTGTGAGACCTGCAAGCCATGACCAATGGCAATAAATTCGCCACAGTCCCAGAAGGAGACCGTATCGGCCATGGTGAGGAAATAGACCACAAATGCGTATAAAAAGGAAAATCCGGCGGCAATCCGATGCATTAAACGGGCATTCATTCGGCTGGGGTTTCGGTTAAGGGATACTAATTTATTATAAACAATGTTTTTACAATGACTTCAAATGTATTTATGATGTCTTTGACGCAAGGCTTTTATTCATGGTGCCAACTTGCACGCGCATCATCAATCGCGCCTTTTAGTTTTTCGGCGGTTACTTCACCATAATTAAACGCATAAGCCAACTGCCCCGATCGGTTAAAGATCCATGTTGTGGGCGTCCAAGTTACAGGAAGCCCCAAGAAAATCCGACGACGATGGATGTATTCTTCGGAGTTGCCAAAGTCTGGTAAAACCTGTTCATTCACCGTTTCAGGAATAAGATAGCGGTTTAAGACGTCTCGGCCACTCTTGCCTTGGTTCCAAATGGTGACGAAGGTGAAGGTTACACGCTCGTCATTTTCAAAGGCGCGAACGGTTTCGTACCAACCCGATTTCAGCTCGGCAATGGAGTTTCCACACCACGGCGCCCAGAAATGCACCACATGGATGCCCTCTTTTTGAATGCGATCCTTCACAAAAACCTCGGCGGGGGTAAGGTTTTCATTGGGCATTACAAAGCGTTTAACGGGTGCTTTTTCGGGCAAGGGTTTTGGCGAACAACCCAGAATCCCCAAAAAAATGAAGCAACTCAACAAAATTAGGCGCATGGGTTCTTGTTTTGACACAAAGCCCAAAAGATACGGGAAAATTGGCCAATATTAACAAAGGTCAAATAAAGTTTACCGTAACCTTAGAAGGCTGTTCCGGGCGCATGAAAGGCACATTTAAAATAGGCCGCCACCGTTTGCGCGTGATCCGAAAACGTGGCACGGGTTCCGATGTCCCGCACCACTGGGCCGCCAAACAGCAAAAGCGGTACATACTCGCGGCTATGATCGGTACTGGGCGTGGCGGGGTCGTTTCCATGATCGGCGGTGATGCACAAACGCGCCTCCTCTGGCAAGACAGCACGGATTTCTGGCAGGGCGGCATCGAATGCTTCTAAAGCTGCTGCAAAGCCTTTCACATCGTTCCGATGGCCGTATTCTTGATCAAAATCCACCAGATTCGTCCAAATAAATGCCTTTTGACCACTTTTTTGGACTTCCAGAATGGCCTCAATGGTGCGGTTAATGCCCTCTGCATTGGATTTGGTTTTACGGATGTCATCGAAACCCACATTCCCGAACAAGTCCCCAATTTTCCCAATGGCCATTGTACGGATGCCCTGTTTTTGTAAGGCTTCTTGGAGCGTGGTGTGTGTTGGTAAATAGGAAAAATCTTTTCGTAGCCCCGAAAGTCGTTTAAACGCCCCCGGCGTTCCCGTAAAAGGACGGGCGATAACGCGCCCTACGGCATGTGGCCCAACACAAACTTGGTTGCGGGCTATCTCACAAAGGCGGTACAATTCCTCGATCGGTACACAATCTGTATGTACGGCAATCTGGAAAACACTGTCTGCGGAGGTGTAAAGAATGGGTTTTCCCGTCGCCATGTGCATTGCACCAAATTCTTCAATCACGGCAGTTCCAGAGGCCACACAGTTTCCCAAGACCCCCGGCAATCCGCAGCGCGATACCCACTCCGTTACCACATCCTCCGGAAAACCTTTTGGATACGTCGGGAAGGGTGTCTCTAAAGGCAGACCCGCCAATTCCCAGTGCCCCGTTGTGCTATCTTTTCCGGCAGAAGCCTCTTGCATTTTGCCAAAAACCGCTTGTGGACTCGCAACAGCCGGTACACCCACTAAAGGGGCAATATTTCCCAAGCCGGCTACTGTCAGGTTGGGCAAGGCTGGACGTGCCAAAGAACAAACATGGCCCAATGTATCCGAACCTTCATCCCCATACACATGCGCATCGGGCGCTTCTCCAATGCCTACACCATCTAAAACGATTGTTACCCACACAGACATGATTAGAATATTTTGATGATAAAACAGTTTGTACCTTAAAGATAAGGCAAAAAACGACGATCGTTAGCTTGACCCGTCATGTACCTCAATCATGATCTTTATCGAGATGGGCATAAAATCCCGCGAGGCTCACTTCTCCGGCCACATAAGTCCGTATCCCGCCCTTTTCCATCACCATTAAATGACCCTGCTCGTTCACACCCGCCAAAAATCCCTGATTGGTCTCGTCATTGGGCAGTTGTAAGCAAATATGTTCTCCTAAGCCTGCCAAATGATGTAGGTATGTATGGCGTATTGCCGCAATTCCGCACTGGTACAAATGGTTTAGATTGGCTTCCAACTTGGCCAAAACCTTCGCCATGAGCACCTCGCGGTCTAAGGTTGTTTTTGTAAAACGCGCCAACGATGTGGCTTTATGGCGCAATTCATCTGGAAAAAGCTGCTGGTTTACATTTACGCCGATGCCCAACAAAAGCGCATCTGTTCCGCTAACGGTTTCCAACAACATGCCACACACTTTTTGACCAGCTACCAAAATATCGTTGGGCCATTTTATCTGAACTTGCTCCGACTGGATGGCCTCGGCGAGAGCTTCAGAAACCGCAACCGCCGCCGCCATCACCACTTGTCCGTAATGCTCCTGTAAAAGTGGAGGACGCAATACAACGGAAAACAAGAGATTCTCAGCCATCGGTGCTTCCCAAATACGACCTAAACGCCCCTTGCCCGCAGATTGATAATCCGCAGAAACCACCGCTCCTTCTGGCGCTCCTTGCCGTGCCCAATCACCCGCCAAGGTATTGGTCGAAGCACACACAGGATAATGTTGTCTGGGCGTTCCAAACGATACCGACATGCTTTTTTTGAAAACAAGATACAACTTTGGCGGTATTATTTATCGGTTCGGTAAAGATGAAGTTGGCAGGAATGGCTGCATTACATTATCTTCACGCCATTCTTCATCCCTTGACTCCTGCAAAACCATGTCCCAAGAGTTTAAAAAAAGCCTTACGCTCTTTAGTCTTACCATGATTGCGATTGGCGCCGCCATCGGAAGTGGTATTTTTCGCGCAGCCGGAACTAAAGTAGGTGCCTTTTTACCTGATCATACCCTGATTATTGGGGTTTGGTTATTAGGTGGATTGGTCACACTGACTGGCGCACTAACCTTTGCTGAACTGGGGACATTGTTCACCAAGCGAGGTGGAATGTATGTGTATATCCGGGAGGCATTTGGTGACCTTGCCGGATTTCTGTATGGCTGGTCTTTGTTGGTCGTCACCAATACGGGTTCTATTGCCGGATTGGTCGTTGTTTTTACGGACTTCCTCAAGTACGTTGTTCCAATCCCACAAGAAATACTGTTTACCCTTGGCCCCATCAACGTCACGATTCCGCTAATCATCCAGATCACCACCTTAATTCTACTCACCCTAATCAATGTTTTTGGGGTGGATTTATCCAAACTTTTCACCAATGTTTTCACAACCACCAAATTATTTGGAATTGTAGCGGTGATTGTGATCGGGCTTTTCTTTGTGCCAGACCCCAATTTGACCAATACAATGGTGGATCAAATTCGGGCTTCGGGCGCGGTACAGCCTTCTATGCCGATGGGCTTTGGTATTGTAACCGCAATGCTAACCGGATTGGTCGGGGTTTTATGGTCGTATGGCGGTTGGCAACATACCACTTTTGTGGTTGGCGAGGCCCAAGACCCTTCCAGAACCGTTCCGCGTGCCATGATTATTGGCGCTATTGTGATTACAACGGTTTATTTGCTCATTAATGTGGCATATCTAAAGGTTTTACCAATGGAGGTGGTCACGCAATCCAAACAAATTGCTGCCGATATGGTTTCGGTGGTTTTCCCCGGCGCCGCCAAGTGGATTTCGCTGCTTATTTGTATTTCGGTCTTAGGAACCACGGGGATTTACATCCTCTCCTGCCCCCGCATCTATTTTGCAATGGCCGATGACAAATTGTTCTTTAAAAAACTGGCCGAAATCCATCCGAAGTACAAAACGCCCGCAAACGCCATCGTCATTCAATCCATTTGGGCCATTGTCCTTCTGCTCTTCTGGGGTGCTTTTGAAAACCTCATTGATTATGTGACGTTTGTAGATTGGATTTTCTATGGCCTAACGGGGTTGTCGGTCTTTGTCTTCCGGAAAAAACTGGCCGATGCCGCACGACCCTATAAAGTGCCACTTTACCCTTTGATTCCCGCGTTCTTTTGTATCGTGGCTTTTGCCTTTGTCCTCAACTCGCTCATTGTAAATCCTGCCAAAAAATTTGCCGAAGCTGCCACACATTTTGGAAATGGTGAACTTGGGAGCGGCTTGGTTAGTTTACTCAATACCGAACCCGTTGCGGGCCTTATCTTGCTCTCAATCGGTACAATGGTGTATTACAAAGTTTGGCGCAAACAAACCAATTGATATGACGCCTCCCAAAAACATCATCGGTCTGGCACTTGGTGGCGGTGGGATGAAAGGTCTTGCACATCTGGGCGCCCTCTCGGTCTTGGAAAAACAAGGCATCAAGCCAGATTTGGTGGCGGGTTGCAGCATTGGGGCTTTGGTTGGGGTCTTCTATGCCTCTGGAATGCCCTTGGCAGACATACGAGAGGTTTTTTTAAAGCAAGACCTCTTAGACCTGATGCGTATCCGTTTAGATGGCAAAGGGCTGATTGATGTGGATGCTCTTGGTGATTTCCTGCGTTTTACGCTCCCCTATGGTCGTTTCGAGGATTTACCTACCCCGTTTTTTGCCGTTTGTACTGACATCGAAAATGGCGAAGAAGTGGTGCTACGTTCTGGTCAACTTGCCCCTGCCGTCTTGGCCTCTACGGCAGTTCCGGGAGTCTTTGCACCCGTACAAATTGGCGATCGGTGGTTGATTGATGGTGGCCTATTTAACAATCTTCCCGTCCAAGTTCTTCGCGACCAAGGCGCAACACATACCATTGCCGTCCGGCTGTTTAACCGTAACCATTGGAGTTTGGCCAATAACGCCGAAGAAAACGGAGACAAGGGGGAAATTTCGTGGACGGAAGCCTTAAAACACCGCCTGTTACGTCAAACGCCATTAAGCCTACGGGTGTTGGAACGGTCAATTGAGCTGATGATACAGCAAATTGAAAACCTACATTTGCAACTCCATCCACCCGATGTACTGATCGAGCCAGATGTTCACGACATTAGTATCCTTGGCTTTACAGAAGACCGAGACCCCATTTTTGAAAGAGGCGTTTTGGCGGCAAACAAGCATCTTGTGCATTTTCAGGCTTGAATGAACAGGAAATGGATAAGCAATAGGGATGCAATACGGTTATTTTCCAACCTGACTCTTAAGGAATTTGCAAACACAGAAACCTTTAAAGAGAACACCTCTACCTTATAGTATGATGTATTGTTCAATAATGGTAGGGCGACCCTTAAGAAAAATCCACCGGATAACCCAACCACCGGACTTCGGCTACATTCAGCCAATATGGATGGCTACGATCAACCTGCTTTTCCTCGTCATGTAAAGATGCAGCCCTTACGGAGCTGTGCTTAGTCAGGGCTAAAGCCGACGGCAGGATCCGTTGCACAAAACCCCACGCTGAAGCATGGGGTTAAAAGGCATCTCGCAACGTCACGCAAGAGCGCGAAGAGGCAACCCAAAACATTAACGCCGCCCTTTAGGGCGGTGAGATCGGCACGCAAGCACCTGAGGGCTTCAGCCCTGAACACTAACGCCGTCCTTTAGGGCGGTGAGAGGAGACACAAAAACACTAACGCCGTCCTTTAGGGCGGTGAGATCGGCACGCAAACACCAGAGGGCTTCAGCCCTGAAAGATGGATAAAGCCGAATGCCGTGCGTCGGAAACGGTTTTCTACGAAGATGCCACCCCTACGGGGCTTTGCTGTTCGTTTGATGATGGTTTTCTACGAAGATGTCACCCCTACGGGGCTGGAGCGTGATTTGTCATGGCTAAAGCCGAAGGCATGATCCGTTGCACAAAACCCCACGCTGAAGCATGGGGTTAAAAAGCGTCCGCAACGTCACGCAAGAGCGCGGAGAGGCAACCCAAAACACTAACGCCGTCCTTTAGGGCGGTGAGATCGGCACGCAAACACCAGAGGGCTTCAGCCCTGAAAGATGGATAAAGCCGAATGCCGTGCGTCGGAA
>JAFLBZ010000051.1 GCA_017303715.1 Rhodothermia bacterium
CACTTGAGAAATAATAGTTTCCATTTGCGTCCGTTGTCGCGGTCGAGATGGTGGTTCCACCCTTAATCAGTTGTACCTGTACACCGCTAATGCCCGCTTCGCCAGCGTCTTGGATACCATCGTTATCTACATCAAGCCAAATTCGATTCCCAATCTCAATAGGCGCAACGTCTGAGAAGGCTTCCACGTCACCTAATCCCGCAGATTTATACCAAGGATTAGGATTAGAGGGTGCCCCACCTGACCATGTACTTTGTCCATCGTAAATAGTAGCTCCAACAGGAGTCGCTACCCCTCCTCTGGTATTTCTACCAGCATTCGTACCGAAATTATTCATCCAATTAATCCCACCCGAATTTAATCCAGTAGGTCCCATTGTGGTCTCTGCCATTTCCAAAAATCCAGGAAGTTGGAGTAAACCGCCTGTCCCTGGATAGGCATGAGAAGCATACTCATGATAAAAAACAGTTCCGCCAGGTCCAGGCACCCAATTTATCGCAGTCGGGTCGCCAGCACCGCTAACGCCCCCACAAAGCCCATCATTTTCCAATATCCACTCGCTTCTATTTCCATCACTATCACTATCATTCCTATCTAAGCAAGCTCTAAAACTTTTCCCCATAGTGGTTGCCTGCAAATTACTAGCAGGAGTTAAACTTGAATTTGAAGGAGTTGGCAACCCAGCATTAAAATGTACCTGATCTCCCCATCTGTCTCTAATGCCTAATTGTAAATCTCCATTGTCTATTTCTATATCTGTCAGCCAAAATTGACGAATAGCGGTAGGGTTAAAACTTGCCCCAGAAGTTCCCCATGCCCAAGGTGTCCAACTAAAAATAATTGAACCTCCATTTGGACTTGTAAAATTAACTCCATCTATGGTAAAAACAGGTTGAGTCGAAAAACTTGATCCTGTAAACTCATAAATGGCAATTCCGACATCTGCTACATTATACTGTCCAACGGATTCTGCCGTACACGTGATCCCTACATACAATTTCCCATCGTAGTATTTTAGGGCAAATGGTCGAGAATCGTCGGTGGTATTAGAAGCGGTGTTGTCAACGCACCAATTTAAAGGGATTGGATAGCGCTGTATTTGTGCAGAGGTAAGTGTTCCAGCTGAAGAAGGGTTGGCGGGTAATACATACAATTGCCTGTCTGCCAGATTAACAACATATAAAGTACTTTCATCGTCTGACAACTCGACATCTCCGAGAGCAATTTTACCCACATTATTCCAACTATCCACCCATGATGCTGTATTGGCTGGATCCCGTACATCATTAAACCAATTTCCTCCTTGCGTTTGTGGATGTGGGTCTGCACCTGCGGTATTGGCTCCAAAGATGGTATTCAAATCTGCGTACACCTTCACTTTGTTAGGATCAGCAATTGGCAAGTCTTTGTTGATAATATAAATCCCACCCGTTCCTGCTGGCCCAAACCCAGAGTGCCGATGCATAAATGCTCCAGCGTACAAACTACCAGTCGTCCTTTGCCAAGCCAACCCCATTGTAGTCCCTACTTGGTTGAATAAGGCATATGGCGTACTCGTAATAACGGCAGGATTTTGAATCCCAATATTAGATGTTGGGTCTTGTGCGTTATATGGAATGCCTATAATGGCAGGTGTTGAACCAAAATTCGATGAGTTGTAATAGCCATATGCAAATCGTGGCGTAACCACTTCTTGGTCAATGGCGGGCTGTGAATAGTGAGACGGATTATTGATTCCAAAGTTCACATTACTTGCAGGTGCTGTAACAAATTGTACGCTTGTACCGCCCGCTGCACTACTATACAAAAAATTTTCACTCCAAGTAAACTCTACGCGATAGCTTCCAGCAGTAACGCTTATCTCATAATAGCCAATATTGGATGAGGTGCAAACAGCAGTAGGATCGTTTACCCCTCGACAAGATACAGCAGTACCTTGTTGCGTCCCTGCAGAATTATAGACCTTGATCGTAATACCACCTAACCCAGGTTCCAGATAAGTCGCTGTATTGTCTTTGGTGCCATTGGCGTTGTAGTCCCGAAAGACCGTTCCCGTGATGGCCTGAGAAGCCACGTAACAAGGAAAAAAACAACAAAAAACAATAATTATATATTTCATTTTTATATCCTATTGTTTGCTAATTTGGTTTTTAATTTTAAAATATGGTACAATATTTATTCCATATTGTATTTGGTTTTAATAAATAGATCAAAAGGACTATTGGTTGAATTTTTACAAATAAATAGCACAATAGAAAATGATTATTAGAAATAAAAACCCTCGATACAAATTGATCCTATATTTGTTTTTTGGTGAAGCATTGGCATGACCACTCATCACTCATGAAGTGCTAACGACAAAAGACTTTTTTAGCTATGCATCAGTTCACCGTCACATTGATGGTAAGCGTATAAGTTCCGGGCGGTACGTCGCCCAATGTCCAAAGCCCTGTTGCATTGCTGTATGCACCCGTTGCGGTGGTGGCACTCACAAAAGCTAATCCGGCTGGGATCACATCCCGCACCACAACGGCATTCGCAGTGCCAGGGCCTTTGTTCACCAAGGTAAGCGTAAAGGTGAGTGTATCGCCGGGCCTAACGATGGGATTACTCGAGGTTTTCGTCAGTTCCAGATCAGCGGTTGAGGGTGGCGGAGTACAGACACTTATGGCATAGCACGCATAGTCATTTTCTGCATTTGCACCATTGTTTGGCGTGGAATTGGGGTCTGTTTCTACCATTGCACTCACTTCCGAGCAGTTCATGATGGTGGTGCAGCCTGACGAACAAGGAGCGGGGGGATTTGCATGAGCGGCGCGAGTACAGGTTCCCGTAGCCGAGTCTTCGAGGGTGAGTTGGCGAAGGCCATTTGCAATCGGGTAAGGCCCGAATGTCGTAGAAGTAGCGCCATAATTTACCGTTCCCAAAGTTGTTGCACCCTCTTTAACGATGTAACTGCCTCCAACACCTGAACCTGTGGTAGAAACAGTAAACGTATAGGTATCATCTCCACCCGTGCTTGTCGTACCGGCATTGTTACAGGTGGATGTAATGGTTGGGCTGTTGATGGTACAAGCGGGGGAGGAAGACGTTACGACATTTTGGTGGAGGGTAAAAGAAGCATAAGAGGAACGTCCAGCGAGATCGGTGGGGTCGGTTGCACTTTCATTCCGCCAAAAGTATAGTTCTATCCGCGAGACAGGTGTAGAAGAAGGAATCGAAAAATCCAAATTGCCATATTCATCCTCGGTCTGCCTTGTTGTTGCTTGAGCACCCACATATAAACCACCTGCTCCATCGGCTAAAGTGGTCATTCCGCCGGAAGTTTCCGTGCCAGCACAGTTGATATATGACCCCGTTGCATTCGCAGTTGAGATAGAGACTACGCCACCAGATGCGTTGAAAGCCTTTACCTGCACCCATTCCATGCCGGGATTGCTCACCGTTCCAATATTCGAGATACTGCCTATCCGAAAATTGGCGAGCGTTACAGGCGTATTATAGGTGATCACAATTTTGGAGGGTCCATCGGCATTTCCTGGAGTTCCGCCTGTGTCATGGATGTTATTGGTAAATCGCACACCCCCATGATAAATTGTGGCACAGTGTGCATCATTTATTCCAGCGGTAAACTGACTGTCACATCCAGCACCAGCAGCACTTTGTTGTCCAGCGGCAACATAGAGATTCGGCGAATCGCCATCCCACATATTGGTCGAATAGCCATAGGTGACGTTGACACCACTGCCTTCCCAGTTGGTAAAGGTTTGTGATGTAATATTGCTCGGTGCGCATAAGGGTCCAGAGAGCCAACCACCAGCTCCATTTTGGGCATTTCCTCCTGTCCTAAAAGAGGTGGAGGTAAATTGGGCATGTGCAATACTTACACTGACGAATAAAAGAACAGCGTTTAACGAAAAAAGAAACGCTTGCCCTTGGGCTTTTTTTTTCAAGGTGGGGTACATATAGATATTGTTGGTCTGTTTAAATTAACATGCGTATAAGCAGCCTACCTTATTCCCGAAAAAGGAGCAACCTTGCTTCGTGGCTTTTGGGTTTGACAAAACAGTAAGCAGTTATTCAAATACCATTCCTATCAGGTGTCTTAGGCTTAAATTAGTCCTTTTGATCTAATATGAGCCTCTATTTTACGCGCTTGGTAACCCCACTTGTGGCGTAAAGGTTCAAAATGAGAATAAAGCGAATTTATTTAATACTTGTCCATTTTCGCTTTAAAAGTTCGTACCTCCACATATTCCCGATGAGCTGTCCCCAAGGTTTTTTTATACATTTCCAAGGATGTTTGGGCTGTAGCAGCAGCCATTGTTCGTTGACCATTCTTTAGATATGCTTGTGCCAAATAAAATAAGGTGAGGGCTTTGTTACGGTTTGGTATTTTCCAAATTTTATTTTCAAAAGCCCGTGCTTCTTCCAGATGTTTTACCGCCTCGTTGGATGCTCTCCGCTCCAAAAAGAATCTACCCTTTACTTGCAATGCCAAGCCATAGACATCTGCAAAGGAATGGCCTGCCATAGTGATTGCTGTTAGTTCCTTTTCGAGGAGGGTATCCGAGTTTCTATTAAGCCCTGCATTGATGATTCTTAGCCGCAACCCTAAAGCCTCGGCAGAGCGGTCGCCATGTACAGTTTTTTCTATTTGGAGTGCTTTTTGCCAATAATAGAGGGCTTCTGCACGGCGACCTGCATCCGCCTGTATGAGGCCAAAACGATGAAACAAGGGGATAAGGGTTTCTTTAGAGTTTATTGCCTGTCTTTCCTGCGAGCGGACCAGACTGTCCATTTGGGCAAGGCTCGTGTTTGTTCTTCCTTGATTGGCATACATCATGATCTCAAACATCTTAGGACGGTATGCCATGTTTTTTAGGGATTCTTTGCTTAATGAGATCACGTTTGATTTTTGATATGCCTGTACTGCTTGGTCAAAGTAGCCAAGATGCTCATATATCCGCCCCAAATAGGCCAAGGTTGAGGCTTGTGTTCGAAGCTCGTTTATGTCCGATCTAAGCTTTGTACCTAAGATTGCCAAAATTTTCTCGAAAACTATTTGGGCTTCTTGGAACTGTCCTGTAGCCAGTTTTAGCGCGCCTATATTGTGCAGAAAACCAGTATAGGTTATATCCGAATTGAGCGCTTCAGGGCGTTTCATTGCTAAGTCATCAAAGATGGCAATCGCTTGAGGTAAATCACCTTGTCGAGCATGTATAATGGCAATACGGCTGGGTAAATCAAATTCACAGGGGATGTCCACAAATTGATTTTCTTTACAGGCGGCATAAGCTTCTTTGAACAGTTGAAGCGCCTTGTCTTTTCGCCCCCAATTATCATACAACATCCCAAAAACATGGGACATTTCGGCATAGGCTTGTGGATTGAATTTTTTGTTCTTGATAATGTCCGTTGCCCCACGATCAACAACGGTACGAAATCTTAGGGTGTCCACGGCTTGGGTGGTGACGTCGGTACTCCCATTCATCAATAAACCAGTTAGGAACTGAATAACGGTTTTATTTTTCTCGGCTTCGGCTTCTGCTCTTGCTTGTTCGCGGGTGACTTGGGCATTTTGCCACAAAACAATTCCTAATGTGGTGAAGATTAATAGCAGCACAAAGACACTCAAACCAACCCAGAATTTATTTCGGGATACAAATTTTTTAAAAAGATATGTACGAGAAGGATACTGTGCTAAGACAGGCTGGCCAGCAAGATAACGATCTATTTCTTCCAAGAAGGCTCCTGCGGAACGATAGCGCTCGTTAGGCTCTTTTGACGTGGCTTTTAAGAAAATGGCGTCTAAATCCCCCGATAATGTTTTATACAGAACACTTTGGCTTTGCTTACGATTTAGCAAAATTGCTTCTTCTACGTTGTTTTCCGGACGAAAGAAGTGACTCAAAGGCTTCACGGTTTGTGTAGATACAATTTTTTCCATAATCACGGGCGATGCGCCTTTTGGAATCTGGAAGGGCATCGCTCCTGTTAAGATGGCATACCCTAAAACCCCCAGTGCATATACATCGGTGGCCATGCTCACCGCCCCAAATCGTAGTTGCTCTGGCGCAGCAAAGGCGGGCGTAAATGCAAAGTTTTCCGTTTGGGTAGGGTGTGTATCGAGACTTTCCGACAGGATCTTAGACACACCAAAATCTAAAAGTTTTACCACGCCTTCCTTTGTCACCAAGATGTTATTGGGCTTTAGGTCTCGGTGAATGATAAGGTTCTGATGGGCAAAGGTCACGGCTGCACACAAAGACCTAAAAAGCAACAACCGCTCCTGAATCGTTAGCTGATGTTCCTCACTGTACTCGGAAATGGACTTACCTTTTACCAATTCCATCACCAGAAAAAAGCGGCCATCAGGCAATTGGGCCATATCATAAATTTGAGCAATATTTTCGTGGCGTAACGACCCTAAGATTTTGGCTTCTCGTAGAAAAAGGGTTTGGTACTTGGGGGTGTTGAGTAATACTTTTAAAGCAACTGGCTGCGGGAAAGGGTGTCGGCGCTCGCCTTCAAAGACTTCCGAGAAGCCGCCATAGCCAATCCGCTTACCAAAACAATAGTGAGGATGATTTAGATTGCTTTCATGTGTTAGCAACCGATCTCCATGTGTTTCTTTTACACTTTTCCGCATTCTATCCACCACGTCATTGTCGCCAGCACGATGGGCTTCTAAGAGCGCAAGAATGCGCGTTGCGATCTTTTCGTCCGCCATATTTTTATGAACAAACTCGTTCCGTTGGTCTTCCGGCAAGTCTAAAGCAAGGAGAAACAATTCTTTTTCCAAATTTGCCATAGCGGTAATTCTTAAAGATGAACGCGAATGGGGTATTCTAAGTTATAGTTAACAAAGGGGGTAGATATTTGTAGTTTGCCTAATGCCTTCCAAATGGTGCAATCACGATATTTCCCAGGCCATTCTTGATTGACAAGACGGCCAATATAAAATTCTGACAGTGGGCTTCAAGCAGTAAACACTTGCCATGTGATAGCTCAATTAACTTATAACTGATGGACGTATTACGTTGCATGTGTCAGTGTTACGTTATCTGAGCAGTTCCGTTTTTAGCCATGCGCGAGCATATTCAAGGTCGCGCAGTATGGTACGCTCGGTTACTTCATACATTGCACTTATTTCTTTGATTTTTAGCCCTAAGAAATATCGTTGCACAAAGACGTCGCAGGCACGTTCATCTACCTGCTTGAGTTGTTCTAAGGCCTCATTTAAGTGGGTTAGGGTTTCCGCTTGCTCTTGCCAGATCATATCTCCAGCCGTCTTGATGTCAGTTAGGAGTTTTTGTGGAATACGCTTAGCCGCATTTTTCTTCACGGCTTGATTGATCAATACTTGGCGCATCAGTTGACCCATCGTGTTGTAAAAATGTTTACGATTCTCCCACTTCAAAGGCTGGTTGTATCCAATCCTAAGCCAAGCTTCCGAGATCAATTCGGTACTCAAAAGTTCCGGTTGAAAAGATTCTCTGCCCAAAATCGCCTGTGCAATTTTTTCCAGATGCTGCCAAGTCCTCACCAAGATACTGTTCCATTCAGGTGCTTCGGGGCCTTCAATGTTGTTAAGCAGCGTTGTTAGATGCTCCGAGATGGTCTGATTCATATAGACAGTTAAGATTGGGGTGACAAAAATGAAAACAATGGTGATGTGGGTTCGGAAAATACAAGATTTATGAATAGTCCATTTGATCTATTTTCTAATATTGTGCGGTTAGCGTTAATTATTTAATGCTGGATTCGTTTTATCTGCCATCCTTGTCATAAAAAAAGGGATTTTAGGCAATAATAGTTGAAGTCTGAATTGCGAACCACTCTTTTGCCTATGTCACATCACGTCAGCCCTACCTTAGATACCCTGCTTGAGTTACCCCTACCACTTGGTGTTATACTCATCGAAAGAGAGCGCCTTATCATACGAAACCGAAATTTGTTCATGTCCATGCAGTATCCAGATGCTTTTCGATTAGGGTCATCGCTTTCAGAGTATATTCATCCCGAAGATATTGAGAAACTTAAGGAGCATATCCAGCAGTTTTCAGGGGGGTATGAGAAACCACTGTCCTTGCGCATCCTGGATACACATCAAAAATGGCAATGGGCACAATTGCGGTTGGGTTGTCTGGAGACAGTGCAGAGTCCAGTGTTCATTACCGCTTGTTTTATTGAATTGACAACGGTGGTAGGCGATGCCACCGGTCAGGTTGGTGAGGTGTCTCCAGTATCTTTGGAGGGCATTGGTCTCATAACCCAACGAGAAACGGAGGTATTAACCAAAATTGCTGAAGGGAAGACCGATAAGGAAATTGCACAGGAATTATATCTGAGTGCTTATACGGTGATGAATCATCGCAGAAGGCTTTTAAAGAAGTTAAAAGCCAAAAACAAGGTAGCATTAGTACGTATCTCTAAGGAAAAAGGGCTTCTGTGATACCTGTTATTTGGGTACATACTGATTGGCACGAATGTTTTGTACGGCACATCTTGCGGTCTCTAAAATGCGTTTTGAGCGTGTAGCAGGCTGTTTTGCGGTGGCAATCCACTCCAAAAGGGCACGCTTTGCAGAGGGCGGAAATTTCTGAAAATAGGCAAATGCCGGTGGGTTTTCTTCGAGTGCTTGCAACAAATCGGGTGGAATGACCAGTGCTATTACCTCATCCAATGCCGTCCAAGTACCTGTTTTTTTAGCCAATTCCACCATTTCCCATCCAGCCTCTGTCATGAGTCCCAGTTCGGCAAGGCGAGCCACTTTTTCTTTGTTTACACCGCTCCAGTTGCTCTTCGGGCTACGTTTAGAGAAATACTGATAATAGCTGTTGTCATCTCGTTTGGCGGGCTTGCTGTCTATCCATCCAAAACATAGTGCCTCATCTACCGCTTCGTCGTAGTACACACTCGGGATACCGCTCTTTTTGTGGTAAATCACTAGCCAAATACGATTTTCCTTCCGGTGGTTTTCTTGTAACCATGCCCGCCATGCAGATCTGCTATCGGCATAGAACGAAGGAACTTCATCAAAGGTTTTAGGGGGCAGTGCTCGCATCATTATATTGGTTCACTTTTTATAGAAGCTGCACGCTTTTGCCGGATTTTCTCGATTGGCTCCGCTATGGCATGGTTTAAAATAATCGCCAAGATTAAGGAATATGCCGTAACGGTAACCCCATGCCCCCCCAAATCCGGAAATAGCTTAACCGTCCATGCACTTACAAAAAGCATATGGCAGATGTAAAGCGGGTAAGAGAGTTCGCCAACCCAACGATCTATTTTGTTGTTTTTGGTATATTCAAAAAGAAACGGAATGGCCAAAACCAGCAGGGCCGTATAAGTATATTTTAGGGGATAATACCAAGATACCGGTGCCTCTTGATAGAGAAGAGTACCCATGATAACAACTGTAAAAATAACGGTATATACCCAGCGTGGAATGGCCATGAGTCGGGTCTTCTGGTACAAACGATAGGCCACATTCCCCAATAAGAAATACATCAACTCTAACGGAAAAAAGCGATAACTCCACGGGTCATAGTTCAAATCGAACTTATATGACAAAATGCGCAAGATAATGGTTGCTCCCAAAAGCCATGAGACGGACTTTAGCGGACGACGCACAATAAAGGGTGCAATCAAATAAAACGTAATTTCTACGCCAAGCGTCCAAGCTTGTGGAATCATCAAAAATTTATTGATCGAGGGATCAAAAAGTTTATAGTTGTGCGAAAGCATTAAAATGCCATCCGTCTGGTGATAACCTGTAAACATCAACCAATCTTGCCCAATGAGTGCAAAATTAGAAAATGTGAGTACGCCCCACGTCCACCAACTCATGTTTCCCCGAATAAAATACTTGTAATACGGGTCTAATAATCCTGCATAATATCCATGAAAGCTCTTGAAGGCAATAAAACTGGTGACAATTACGATCCCCAGAACTGCCCAATAAATGGGATATAAACGCAGTAAGCGATTGGTAATAAAGAGTTTATAAGTGTCCCTTCCGGTATATTTTTCATTTAATACCATTGACATATAAAACCCAGAAATGATGTAAAAGCACTGGACGGCATTAAGCCCTCCCACCATTTTAATGCCCAAAATAGGCGAGCTGTGGGTGAAGACAACAGCAATGGCGAGTAGAAGACGGTAAATTCCCACGGGGCAGACGCTGGTTGTTGTGGTAAAGGGCTAGTGGTATGGATAAGTGTTTAAGATACAACACCTCACGAAGTGTCTTTTGTATCGTTATGGACTCTTCATGGAATGTGCAAAGACAAGATAGAAAACAACCTCATTTGCCCAAAGCGTTACGCTCAATTCGTTTGTATATTTTGTGGATCACAACGATATTAACCAAGTTCTTCTTATGCCACGCGCTCTTCGACTTTCGCTCCTACTTCTGCCGGCTCTTATCGTTTTGGCCATACTCACCCTGATGGCTTTGGGGTATAAATCGCTTCTGCCGGGCTATCATGCCTTTTTTTATACCCCATCCAAGTATAAAAATACCATTCAACAAATCTTCCGAGAACGGGACGACATCAGGATGCAGTATAAAACGGCCTTTATCGAAGCACAACGTGATGACGCCATAGATTTCGCGAGTAATACCCTCACCCAAAATATCGAATCACGCATCTGGCCTTATTGGCTGGGAACCGAATACGACTTTAATGGCACCACACGGACGCCCGGACGGGGCAAAATTGCATGTGGCTATTTTGTCACCGCTGTATTGTATGATGCTGGTATTCCGATTGATCGCAATACGTTGGCGCAAGTTCCGTCGGAAAAATTGGTTACAGGCTTGGTAGGCGAGCCGAATACAAACCGCTACCACCACCTGACGATTGGCGAGTTTCTCAGCGCCGTAAAATCGTTTGGAGAAGGATTGTTTGTGGTAGGCTTAGACACCCATACTGGTTTTTTGCTCTACGAGTCCGACGAGGTGTACTTTATCCATGCTAGTGCCCGCTTCCCCCATGCCGTTGTACGCGAACCAGCGGCCAAGTCTCCGACCTTGCGCAATTCTAAGTACCGCGTTCTGGGGAAAATCTCCGGCAATTATGGCCTGATGTCGGCTTGGCTTAATGTGCGGCCCTCTCCAGTTGCGACCAAAGAAAAACGGCAACGAGGAGATGGGCTTTTGGTGCGGTAAAACCACCATCAAAATAAAGGGCAGCCTCATCATGAAGGCCGCCCTTTTGTTGAATGTTCGAGGTTAAAACTACTTGGCCAATGCTTCTAACATCCTAAGTTCGGAAGAATTTTCAACGCCCAAAGAACAATTTTCACACTTATTTGCAAGTTGATAAGCTTTTATCCCTTTCTGGGCATAAGACTGTACATCAAGATTGGAATCCAGTTCATGCAAACGCTGGAGTGCTGGCGCATAGGTCTCAATACTTGGCGTTTCTGAATCTACCAACTTTTGAACATGGAACAGCAAATCGTTTTTTACAGTGCTCTCTTGTTCTGGCATTAGTTTGTACTTGAGCATATATGCAGATATATAAAGCCGTGCAGATTCGTTTTGTTCGCTACTTAGCATCGCCTTTGCCTTCTCATTTGCCAATTTCCATTGCAAGGGCTTTAATACTTCCTTGACCTGCATAACCCTTTGAAGGTTTTCTTTGCTTTGTGCCCTAAGTTGATCAATAGACATGCCAGGCTGCACCTTTGTTCGTATTGAAATTTTTACTTCTCCGTTGGTTACTTTAGCATGGTTTTGGGTTAAGTCTTTTTGCTCCGTAATGGTTTCGCAACCAGATGCCCACAACTGGGACAGGGTGACGATGAGTAATGGCCAAATCTTTTTCATATTTTTATTGATTAAGGATGTGAATGATGGGGTTGGAAAAACCCTTGTTGTTGTCCTGGTTCACAAGGTTCTTGAAAAGCGCTATAGAGGAGGGGCTAATACAGCCAAAAAGAGTACTATTTTAAACAAATAAATCATCTTTATTGGGATTTGATTGTTGAAAGATAACTGATCAGTATGAATTAAGAATAAATGTAAAAAAAACACACCTTTGTCAAGTGGTAAAAAATTTTTTTATTGTAAAAACTCACCTTTTCAATGTGCGAAGGATATAAAAGGCGCTGCTATTAGATGTATAGCGTATGCAAGTTTAGTTTTTAGCGTGTTGCTCATTAAAAGAGTTACCCTTTAAAATGATTCATTGTCTCGCAAAAACACTTCAAAACATCGTCTTTCGATAGGTTCAAGGATTGGATTGAAGGTAAGAAGAAGCCGCCGAACAAAATGGTGCTTGGCGTTTGGAAATGAATTTCTACCATGATGTGACCCCAATTGGGCTTTACCACCCGCTGGTTTGGTTACGGGTTTCTATTCAGAGGTGACCGCGATGAGCCTATATTTGCACTTTTTTGAGAGAGTACAGTTGAACACTTGTGGGATGGCCCTTTATACCAAGAAATGTTTCCGAAGTGCTTCGAACTCGGTAACAAAAGCTTGTGCAAAGGTCTCCGGATCCGGTAAAACGGCAATATCGCCCATAACTCCAATCCGAACTTGTCCCGACATGCTCAAGATTGAAATGCCGATACCAATTTTAGCACGAGTAGGTACCCAAAACATCATGCTCCTCACCCGTTTTCCGGCCAAGAATAAATCGGCTTGGGGGCCGGGTACATTGGTTGTAACCGCTGTAGTTTTGTTTGCAAATAGGTTTAATACAAAACGTGCTATGGGTAAAGGCAACCAATTAGACACAATGGCGGCGGCTTTTAGCATAATAAAAGGTTGGAGCGAGCGTTTAAAGCGGTCTAAACTTTGCTTCACCTGTTTTGCTCGGCCAACGGGCACATCTGGATGAAGCGGGAGTTCTAAAAAGGCAATAGAAAACTCATTCTCCATTTTGATTTCGTCGCCGAGTGTTCGGAGGTTAACGGGCATGGCGGTTCTAACTTTGGTGGGCACGGTCTGGCCTTTTGCAGATAAATAACGGCTAAATGCTCCCGATACGCATGACATTAGGACATCATTTACTGTTGCGCCCATCGCATTTTTAAGTGCCTTAACGTCTTTCATGGAGATCGGAGGCGTCCAAGCAAACCGTTTTTTTCCTGCCATTTTTGGGCCATGCAACATGCTTCGGTCTGGTATCCACAATAACCGGCGCACCAAAACTGGAATGGCCGTTAATGGAACCAAGCCATAACGCACCCACGCCGGCAGTAAGGGTTTGGAAATCTTCTCCAAATCGGATGTACTGGGGGGATGGTTAGCCATCTCCTCAATCAAAGAGAACAAAATGGGGATCAATGCCACACCATCGCCCATGCAATGATGGATACGTACCAATAATCCTGAACCCGTTCCCAACTCCTCGCAGAAATGAATTTGCCACAAAGGGCGTTCTCCTGGCAATATATTGGAAGCTTCTTGACTGAGATAGTCCGCTAAATCCTCCTCCGTTCTAATCGCAGGATCGTTTATCGCAAAAAGGTGCTTGTTGATATCGAAAGAGGAATCTTCTTGCCAATAAAACCGCGCTCGTTTCCGTACCACTTTTTTCTTAAACCGATGGTATTGCATCTGCCCCGCCGAGTTGGTCTTTTGCATCACTTTTATGTCCCATACTTGGGAAAAGTCTTCAAATTTCATCCGATCAAACAAAAGTACAGCATTGATGATCATGGGGTTTGTCTGCGTGTCTTGAAGCCAAACACTGTCTTCGCCACGCATCGGTTCAAGGGCGGGAGGGTTCATGGGGTTGTTACATTTAGTTTTATGGACGACGACAAGTTAAATAAAATCGGTAGAAAACAAAAAAGCCCTTTCATGTAGAAAAGGCTTTTGAGAGAAAATCGTTGTAGATTAGTCGTCGAGATCCCATAAATCGTCGTCCTCGGCATTTAAATTTGCCTCCGCCAATTCTTCTGGTGTAGCAGAAGCGGGTTCAAGGTCTTTGTTCAGAATGGTCTTGATTTTGTCTTTGATTTCGCTTCGGTATTGTTCGTTTTTGAGCAACCATTCTTTTGTGGCATCTCGTCCTTGCCCAATACGGATATCGCCATAGGAGAACCAAGAACCACTTTTGCTGATAATTTTGTGTTCAAGAGCAATGTCTATCAACTCGCTCAGAGAAGATATCCCCTCGCCATAGATAATATCAAATTCTACTTCTTTGAATGGTGGCGCCACCTTGTTTTTGACCACCTTGACCTTAGTACGGTTGCCCACCACGTCGGAGCCTTCTTTAATGGCGGCTATTCGACGAATATCTAACCGAACGGAGGCATAAAACTTAAGTGCCCGTCCACCCGTTGTGGTTTCTGGGCTTCCAAACATAACCCCTATTTTATCTCGTAATTGGTTGATGAAAATAACGACGGTACGTGTTCGGCTGATCATACCCGTGAGTTTTCGCAATGCTTGGCTCATGAGCCGGGCATGAACACCCATAAAGCTATCGCCCATTTCGCCTTCAATTTCTGCGCGTGGTACAAGTGCTGCTACGGAGTCTATCACGACAACATCCATTGCGCCCGAACGCACCAAGGTGTCACAAATTTCGAGGGCTTGTTCTCCATTATCAGGCTGAGAGATCAGCAAATCGTCTATGTTTACGCCTAATTTTTTCGCATAAGTCGGGTCAAAAGCATGTTCGGCATCTATGATGGCACAAATCCCACCCGCTTTTTGTGCCTCGGCTACCACATGGGTCGCCAAGGTGGTCTTTCCAGAGGATTCTGGGCCGTAGATTTCGATAATGCGGCCTCGCGGAACCCCCCCAATGCCGAGCGCAAAGTCTAAAGCCAAAGATCCGGTAGAAATGGATTCAATTTTGGTGGCTGGGCTATCGCCAAGCCGCATAATGGTCCCCTTTCCATGATCTTTCTCTATCTTTTGGAGCGCCATTAAAAGGGACTTGCGTTTTGCATCTTCGCTTGGTACACCAGATTCTGGACGGGAGGTGGAGTTCTTTGCCATGAGCGTATCATTTATTGGTTGAAGCTGTTTTGCGGATTGTTTCCTGATGGAAGATAAAAACTGGGCATGACAACAGTATGTCATATGTAATCACACACATTTATTACATGTGAAAATAATATAAGCACCCATTGTACGGGTTGCAAATCGGAACCGTAAAAAGTTTGTTCCTTATTCGGAGATGCCCGTCCGTCGCTTGCCCTCTTTACTGGCGGCAAAACTGCGGGTCATGGTTTTTATTTTGTTTACATGCCGAAATCGCAACGCAGACCAATCTTCGTCTATTGCCACCTGCATCACAGGTTCAAAGTCTTGATCCCCCAAACAAGCCCCTACCACTTCGCGTGAAAGGTCGGACTTATATTGTTTGGATGTTTTTTTGGGATATGCCAGCCAAAGATATCCGTCGCCCACTAAAAGTTGGGTAATCCCTTGTATCATATGGACTAAGGCAGTTCCATTTGGTGCAAAAACCAAGATGAAGGAATAAGACCCAATGGGCGTTTCTCCTGGTGGTGTACCAAATTCTGCTTTAAGATGCGCCAACTCCGGAGGAGTATTTAGGAGTAAGACCGATTCTTGGCCTTTATAGCCTAATTTTTTAAGGACGGGATGCATTGGATTTGTGTTTTGGTTAAGTTTATGCTCATTTTTGCATTTGAACCGACCCCATCATATTAGAGGTTTGTCTTCTTGCTGTAAGTTAATACAAATATGTATTCAATAAAATTGATGACCAATTTTGTCTTGCTTAAGCATCTGTATTTTAATTATTTGAGCAAATGATGAATCACAAAATAATTAATAACCAACACTTTGGGAACTGTTCTGGGCATCAGGCAAATCTCTTGCTTTGGCGGCGTGGTTGCACGGCTGCTGGGATTACCCTATCTTTAGGTGAGGTGCTTGTAACCTTTAAGGTTTTTTTGGCGTCTTGCTCGTGATTCCATTCCAAACAAAGTAACTATGTTCAACATACGCATTCCCCTGCTTCTGTTAGGGCTTTTGGGGCTTTTTGGTGTTCGCGCCTCAGCCCAATACTGGGTTGATCCGGGGGATAACCGGCTCAACAACTCGCAATTTCGTCCACTTTCGGATTGGCCTACCCCCAATGAATACCGTACCGCTTCTGGCTCGCCCGGCCCAAAATATTGGCAACAACGGGTGGACTATAAAATTGAGGCCACGTTAGACACCCTCAACCACCGAATTATTGGTAAAGAGCGTATCACCTACAAAAACAACTCGCCGGATGTGTTGCATTACATTTGGATGCAATTGGATCAAAACCTTATGTCGCGTGAGCACAGCCGGACGTATCAAACTACGGCAGCTTTACCGCCGTCTATCCCGCCCGCAGCAAGACGGTTTTTGAATGTGGATCCATTTGATGGTGGGTTTAACATTACCCGCGTACAAATATTAGATGCTACCGGAAAACGCCAAAACACCGATTACCGCATCAACAATACCATCATGAAGGTACAACTTTTACAGCCCCTACAACCGGGCGGAATGGTAATTTTTGAGGTGGATTGGAACCATGCCGTACCCGACGATGGCCGAGGCGCAAAAGAGAAAACAAAGCATGGCTGGCACTATGTGAATGCCCAATGGTATCCGCGCGTATCGGTCTATGACGATGTTAATGGCTGGCAAACCGACCAGTTTTTAGGGCGAGGGGAATTTTATTTAGAGTTTGGAAGTTTTGATGTGAGCCTAACGGTTCCTTGGAATGTGATCGTGGATGCAACTGGCGCACTCCAAAACCCGATGGAGACCCTCACTGCCGAGCAACGTAACCGCTTGGCCGCAGCTTATCAGGTGACGGATTTGGCGAAAAACAATCCGGTTTTTATCATCAAACCTGAAGAAGTGGGCAAGCCATCTTCTCGCCCAAAAACATCTGGAAACATCACTTGGCGATACAAAGCCGATAATGTACGCGATTTTGCTTGGGTGGCCTCGCGGGTCTATGTCTGGGATGCCGCAGGGTATAAATATAGCCCCAACGAAAAACCGATCGCCCTACACTCGCTCTACCTGAAAGAATCTATGCCACTTTGGGACAAGGTTTCTACCCGTGCCATTTGGCAAACAATGGAAACCTATGGCGAAATGTCCCTTAAATACCCCTACCCCAAGGCTGTAAATGTAAACGGGCCGCCAACGGTAGGTGGGATGGAATATCCGATGCTGGCATTTTGTGCTGGCCGCCCCAATGCCGAAGGGAAGTTTTCCGAAGTGCAAGAACGTGGCTTGATTTCCGTTACCATCCACGAAGTTGGCCATAACTGGTTTCCTATGATTATCGCCTCCGATGAACGTAAATGGACTTGGCAGGATGAAGGCGTTAATTCTTTTGTCCAATATTATGCCGAACAAGCCTACGCAAAACGTTTTGGTGGAACACCACATGGCGAACAGTTCAAAAATGGTATATACCCAAGCCGACGTGGCCCCGCAAAAAACATCGTGCCTTACATGCGCGATAACGACCAAGTACCCGTTATGACGCACTCTGACTTGATTCACAAAGATTTTGGCAACAATGGCTATGCCAAGCCTGCCACAGCGTTGGTGATGTTGCGGGATCAAGTGGTTGGCCCAAAAGCTTTTGACGAAGCATTCCGTGAGTACTCCCAAAAATGGGCCTTTAAACATCCAACCCCTTGGGACTTTTTCCGAACCATCGAGGACGGAGCCGGCGAGGATTTGTCCTATTTCTGGAGAGGCTGGTTCTATACTACCCATGCCAATGACCAAGCAATTACCGACGTTAAATCGCAAAAAGCAGCAGACTTGGTGGGCGACGACAAACGGGGCAAAAACTACTGGCGGGTCGCCATCGAAAATAAAGGTAAAATGGTGATGCCCGTACAAATTGGGATTACGTATGACGATGGTTCTACCGAAAAACTTAAACTCCCCGCGGATATTTGGCGAAACAACGAATTGAAGTTTGAAAAAGGATTTTTCTCTGATAAAAACGTGGTGAAAGTGGTTTTAGATCCAGATGAGGTATTTGCTGATGTTGACCGCTCGAACAATACTTGGGAAGCGCCCAAATTAGAACAGCCCAAGCCGCAAGAAAGCCCCTCGTCGGGAAATCGGCAATAAGGGCAACAGCCCATCACTTCTAATCTCCAAAAGCTGTCTCGACCTTTTCGACGAGACAGTTTTTTTTGTGTATTGCTTTATGGATTCCGCAAAAAAACAACCTGTCCATGAATGTAAAAACTCATAATACATACCGTTTGGGGGAACGAGAAAAGGGTGATATGAGCATGGGTTAACCAGAGCTTCCGGCTAATCAATCTATCACAGCATATGAACTGCAAATCTATAGGGCTAATCAGCGCCGTTCGAGGTCTTTTGTCAGATGAGTTCAATCATTGCCTGGGTCGGACTTCATCGCAGATATACCTCATTGATTTTTACCTAATATGGTTAGCCTAAATAACATTTTAAAAAGTCCTTTTATTTTTCAAATTTTGGCTTTATTTTAAAGCCTTAACAACTCGCATTTTAAACAAAATTCAAATAAGTATATGAAAAAAAATACTTTACTACTTATTCTGGCCTTCTTTTTTAACGTGTCTGCATATGCACAGTTTACCACCAACTGGAATTTAGCCCATGGTTCTATACCAGGTCTGGGGCAAGGGAGTACTTCTTTAGACCTCTATCGGGGTTTGGGTTATGGTGTGGTGGGTGGTAACGAACGCCTTTATTATGTCTCGCGATATACCGGAAACCATGTGTATGTCTTAAATGCCAATACGGGTGCTGCCGTCTCTGAACTTTCGCTGACGGGTGTAACAGGCGGGGCTTTGGTTTTGAATGACGTTGGGGTAAGTGATGATGGGGTGATTTTTGCCTGCAACGTAAGTGCAAACTCGGATGCGGCCTCCCCTTTCCGGTGCCACCGCTGGGACACCGAGGGACAAGCAGAGGCCACCCATTACACCTATCAAACCCCAACGGCGACGCGGCTTGGTGATAAAATTACCGTAACCGGAAGTGTTGGCAATGGTTCTTTGACCATTTGGGCCGCCAGTACAAACAACAAGGTTTATAAACTCACGTTGCCCACAAGTGGGACTGTGTTGAATGGCACAGAATACAGCACAGATGCTACATTAGGCAATCAACCTTCTGTTTTCCCCTACGGAAGCGGGTTTGTGGTGAATGGTAACAGCACGTTGCCTAAATATTACGAGACCTCCAGTTCCACTGTTGTCGCTACATTGCCTGCGGCGGCTGTTGGCGGAACGGTAAATAGCAATGCTATGCGGGTGTTCTCTTCCGGTGGAAAAACCTTTTTGGCTACCTTCTCTTATGGAACACCGATCAGTACAGCAGGTGGACAATACAGCATCCGAGTAGCCAATATCAGCAATACATTTGCAACCGGATGGAGTTACGGCGCTTTTGACATTGCCAATCCGGCGGGCAATGCCAATGGAAATGGTACGGGAGATGTGGATGTACGGATTAACGGGGATGGAACCGCAACCATTTTTGCGATGGCGACTAACAATGGCATCGTATCCGTGAATACCACCAACACCCTTGCAACCCTTGCAGAAGCCGAAAACAACCCAATGCCAACCGATTTCCACCTTAGTGCGCCCTATCCAAACCCGTTTAATCCAAGTGCTAACCTCTCGTTCTCCGTTAAGACAAGCCAACCCGTTACCCTCACTTTGGTAAATCTGCTCGGCCAAACCGTCCAAACCTTGTTTAGTGGAACCATTCCGGCGAACGAAACGCAATATGCACGCATTGGAGCAGGGAACTTACCCGCCGGAACCTACTTCGTTCGCCTTTCCGGAGCTACCTTCAATACCACACGCTCCATCACCTTGCTTAAATAAATAACTATTTTTAGCCATTCACTTAAACTTGAAACGGTTATGAGCAATCTATTAAGAATGTTGGGGATAAGCCTCATCGCATTATGCTTACCCAAAGTGGTAGTAGCCCAATGGACGTTCAACGCTGGTTATAACGTCTTAGACGTTGCCAATGATAATACTGGCGGCATTACTGGATTAACAGGGAATTACGGGAATACAACAGGCCAAGAACGTGGTATAGCCTATCGCTCTGGTTCACCTGATATTGTGTATATAGCAAGAGGCGGTATTACAACTGGCGACGGGCGAACAGGGGGGGCGGTAGGCATTGCCGCTATTAAATTGACCCCTTACGGTGCTTCCAACTACACCGATACGGGACTAATCACCTCTGGTGGCTCACCTACTAACTTTAACTTCATACAAGCCTTGTTCTATGAACCAACTTGTGATAAAGTTTGGGTAATTGATGGCTCTGGCTCAACCGCCCGTCTTTGGTATTTTAATGGCGGAGCTTTAGGAGGTTCTCCATCAGGTGGGGACATTGTTGCCACGGCTACGGCTACAGGAATTACACATATTACCCAAATGAGTAATACTTCTCTAGCAGGTGGTTCTGGGCGGGGTATAGCAGTTCGGGTCTCTGGTGATTGTAGTACAGGAACAGTGACTGTTGCTGTAGGGATGGGATCACATTTAGAGGTCTGGGAAAGCACAAGTGGTATAACTGGTGCCTATTCAATGAAGTTTGAAAGCGCAACCGACATGGATGGTACCGGTACTGTTTATGCTGCTTTTGGTCCTTCGGCTATCAGAGATGTCACGTTTGATCCTGAAGGCAATATATGGATTGCAGACAGTGCTAATAGTAAACGTGCCATTCATGGGTTTCCTTTTGCTTCATCAGGAACGGGGGTTTTGCCTTCAAGAAGCATACAACTCCCTCGAACCAACTTAGAGGGTTATGAGGGAGCGGCAAGTACCGCTAATATTAACAGCCTGAAAATGTACCAAGATGGTGACTATGTGTATTTGCTTACCTCCATGCGCAGTTCTGATACGGCCACTTCTTTCCAACGATTTGTTCGAACTGGAAGCGATATGACCTCTTATGCTTTTGCCCTAACGGATGGGTTCGGTCAGTCTTGGAGCGGTGGTGCAACTTATGCCGACACCAAAACCCAAACAGCGCGGTATAAAGTTGCAACCAATACCCAACCTGCAGGCGGTACACAAGCACTTATGTACATGTCTATGCCGTACTCATCCAGCAGTACTTTACAGATTTCCTCACGGTCGGTTTATATCAATACGTTTATCACCGATACCGATAAGAGCCATACCAAACCTACTTCTGGAGTTTATCAATTAAATATACCTACGTTGGTCTATGCTACACGCACATTTGACGGTGGCGCTGGTGCAAGCACAGACCCCCCCGCAACAGATAAAGAGTACCTTGGTTTCTCACTTGTCACAGATGCAGGTTCGGCTACCGTAACTGAAGCCCGTTGCTTTATTGCTGCGAGTTCTACAGCCACCACCTCGGATATTGCTGCAGTTAAACTTTGGTTAGATGTTAATGGTGATAATTTAATTGATGGTGGGGATACGTTATTGGGAACGGCTACACATGATGGAACAGATTATGTTGTAACTGGCCTGTCTCAGTCAATCACTACAACTGCCAAACGATATATCTGGGGTGTTGATCGGGTAGGTAGCACGGCGCTGGGTAAAACAAGTGCTGGCCCTACGCTGGCATTACAGATGAATTTTGTCACTTCGCCTTCTGTTAATATTGACATCGTTGTTGCCGCGGGCGGTATTCTGTCTGCAACAAACTTCCCGATTCAAAATGCTTCCTCTACCCCCCTCCCCATCGAATTGGCGGACTTCACGGCGCAAACCAGCAACGGAGACGTAACGCTGAACTGGCAAACCATCTCGGAGATCAACAGCGATGTATTTGAGGTGCAACACTTGGCGAATGGCGAATGGGTAACCGTAGCAACCGTACAAGCCGCTGGCGCGAGCACGGATGTCCGTTCCTATACGCAAGCCGTAAAAGGGCTACAGGTGGGTACACATTATTTCCGCCTCAAGAGCGTGGACAAAGACGGTGGCGTAAAATACAGCAAACAAATTGCCGTAGCGGTCGAGGTTCCGGGTACATTCGTCATGAATCCAGCGTATCCAAACCCGTTTAATCCGCAAACCACCCTTACCTTTGCGGTTGCCAAAAAACAAGCCGTTACCATGACGTTGTTCAATGCTTTGGGCCAGCAAGTTTCGGTACTCTACCAAGGCTCGCCAGAGGCGAATACCCTCCAAACCGTACAACTGAATGGCAGTACCCTACAAAGCGGTGCCTATTTTGTCCGCTTGACGGGTGAGAACTTCAGCGGGATGCAAAAAGTGATGTTGGTGAAATAAGCCGCATCCATCCTCAAGAAAATCAAGCTCGGTCGCCAACGGTGGCCGAGTTTTTTTGTTTGTGACCTATGCCGCCCTTCTGTGTCCATATAGCCATTTCGCCGCCCAAATCACAGGGGCAGAAAGCCAAACAAGACCCTTTAGGTCGGAGGCATCGAAGCAAGAACTACGCATAATGCAATACTAACTCCGTCCTTCAGGGCGGAGTAGTCGGCCCCGAATAGTATTGGGCTTTAGCCCTGAACGATGGCAAAAGGCGAATGCCGTGCGCTGAAAACGGCATTCTACGAAGATGCCACCCCTACGGGGCTTTTCTGTTCGTTTGGTGACGCCTTTCTACGAAGATGCCACCCCTACGGGGCTTTTCTGTTCGTTTGGTGACGGCATTCTACGAAGATGTCGCTCGCTGGGGCTGTGCTTGGTCATGGCTAAAGCCGAAGGTGTTATCCGTTGTACGCAACCCCACGCTGAAGCATGGGGTTAATATGATGCCGGAGAACAAGTGGCAACGTCGCTCGTCTGAATGGAGATATGAACAACCAAAAGCAATAGCTCGCCAGAGACGAGAAGTATAGCGATTAACTCCGTCCTTCAGGGCGGAGGCATCAAGCAAGAACTACGCATAATGCGATATTAACGCCTTCCTTCAGGGCGGAGGTTTCTACGAAGATGTCGCCCGCTGGGGCTGTGCTTAGTCATGGCTAAAGCCGAAGGTGATATCCGTTCCACGCAACCCCACGCTGAAGCATGGGGTTAGTATAATGCCGGAGAACAGGTGGCAACGCCGCTCGTCTGAATGGAGATATGAACAACCAAAAGCAATAGCTTGCCAGAGACGAGAAGTAAAGCGATTAACGCCTTCGGTTAGGGCGGAGTAGTCGGCGTACA